>JAGODF010000047.1 GCA_017998375.1 Spirochaetota bacterium | reverse complement strand
CCTCCTCAGCAATGACAGCGCGACTTCCGGCACATGCAGCTGGCCGGACAGCGACTTTTCGGTGAAGCCGTACCTGCCGAGGCGACGCTGGTACATCTCCCTGTATCCCATGATGACGGATCGTGGCACCGTGCCCAGGCGTTCCAGGAGGATGTCGGGCCTGTTGTACTTGAGATCGAACTGGTCGAAGGTGTAGTACTTCCCCTCCCGCTCCTCCCCCCGGTTGATGAGCCAGCCCACGTGACGGAAAAGACTCTTGTCGCCGAAGTAATAGAAGTCCGGGGTCCACATGAGAAACCTGTTGTCATTGTTCACGAAAATCGAGGCGACGGGCACAGCGTACGGGTACGATTTTACCATCATCTCGGTGTACTCGTAGTGCGGGAAGTCCCTGCGCACGGCCCGGTAGAGCTGCCGCATCCCCGCCTGGTTCGACACGTCCAGGTGTTTGTAGTACGCGTCCAGGAAACCCTTCCAGTGCGCTCCCAGCGTCTTGATGTCCCAGAACTCGTGCTCCCCGGTGAACTTTTCCAGAGGCCAAATACGGATTGTCTGGTCGCTTCCCGCGGAATAGACGAGCCGCGAATCGGGGCTCACGCAGACGTCGGTGACGGGCCCGTTATGCCCGCGGAACTCGCCCGTGATGGCCCCGGTGGCCGCGTCGATCCTGAACAGCGAGAAGTTGGACCCCACGACGGCGTACTTTCCGTTCGGGGAGAAGGCATACGACCATATCCCGTCGAACTGGTTGGGAAGCATCACCTTCTTTCCGTTGATGATGATGGTCCGGTTGAAAAGGCCCCCGTCGAACTTGAAATCCATGCCGTTGACGCCGCGAAGCGAACGCAGGTAATGGGGCGGCCCTTCATGGCGGGCCACGGTAAAGTCCGACAGCGAAATCGATTTCTCGACGGGATGGAGCCGCGAGGCTTCCTCTTCCGGATTGTTGCCGAAGAAGATGGTCTTCCCGTCGGGGGACAGGCCCACCGCGTATACCGTGCGCCCCTCGCCGCGGAACGTCTTCACGGAAGAGAGCGAATCGCTTGCGTAGAGATGGATGCCGTGATCATCGTCCCCCGCGGAGGCGGCAAGCCTGCCGTCGGGCGACCAGCATATCGACTGCACCGTGTTGGTATGGGCGAAATATGTTCTCCGCACCGATTTCGATTCCAGGTCCAGAAATACGACCGGCCGCAGGTTGACGCCGTCTTTTTTCACGTGGTACGTCCCGCCGCAGGCGAGGGTTTTCCCGTCGGGGCTGAAGGCAATTTCCTGGGTGTAGAAGTTCGGCGCCGTGTAGAGCACGCCCCGCGCCTCGAGGGTGCGCGCATCCCAGAGCTTCACGGTGCCGTCGTGCGAGGCGGATACCAGCGTATCGGAAGACGGGGAGAACTGCACCCGTATGGCGGGCTTGTCGTTCCCCTTCACCGATTGTATCAGCCTCCCCGTGCGGCTTTCCCAGAGGGCGATAGAGCCGTCCACCGAGGACGAGGCGATCCTCGCCGAGTCGGGGCTGATCGACAGGCCGTAAACGTTGTCACCGTGATGTCGCAGAGTGTGAAGCTCCCTTCGGTTTTTCAGGTCCCAGACCTTCACGGTCTTGTCCGCCGAGGCGGACGCGAGGAAACCGCCGTCGGGCGAGAACGCGAGGTTGAGCACCACGCTGGCGTGCCCGCGGAGTAGCGATACGATCTCGCCCCGGCGAAAGTCATACAGCCGCACGCTTCCCAGCGACCGGTCTCCGAACTGGAGGCCTTTCATCCATCCTCCCACAGCGAGATATTCATCGCCGGGCGAGAGGGCCATCGCGTATATCATTCCCTCGGACGCGTCCCCCTGGTGCCCCCGGAAGGTCCGTACGCAGCTGCCCGACGCGATGTCCCACACCTTGACGGACTTGTCCTCGCTGCAGCTGACGAGGTTTTTACCGTCGGAAGCAAACAGCACTTTGCGCACCGCGGCGGTATGGCCGTCGGGATCGAGCACCAGGCGCGGCGCGGGAACAGCGGCGTGCGCGGAAGCCATGAATGCGCATACCGCCAGCGGCAGGATAATCGGGGAGACATGGATTCTTGTATTCGTTCTCATAGCGCGATAGCACGCTTTGGATCACCGGGCGTATGCGCGATACTGTGCCCCGCTTTCATAATAAAATCAAGTGTAAAATGCGCATATTTCCGTGTTTCAAGAAACGTTTGACTTTTCATCCGAGATGCGCAAAGGTTCATCATGCGCATTGTAACGGGGTAACATCAATGAAACTCAACCCGACGAACATCTCCCTTGTCGTTATCATCGCCGTCTCGTTCTTCATACACCAGCTACTGAAAAAGTTTCTTACCGGCCCCGAATGGAGCTTCGCCACGAACAATTCAGCCGTCGTGTTCATCGCCATGATCCTCTTCGCGCTCTTCTACGGCGCGTTGATGCTTTCCGGGTACTTCAAGAAAGACAGATAACTGATAAAAGGCAACCACGGAGGCGCAGAGGCACGGAGGGTTGAGGCTACGGCCTGGGCTCACGCGGAGAGACGGAGGGGGATGAGAACGAGTACGATAAATTGGCAGGCGATGATCCTCGCCTGATGACCCAAGTCAGTCGCCCTACTCCTCCGTTCGACTGGCCCGCATCAGCCTTTCCCTGTCGGTCATTCCCGCCTCCAGCAGGTGTTTTTGCTCGATAATGCCGTCGCGGATATTTTTCTCGTCCTCTTCGAGCCTCCGTATCCTGATCAGACCGTCCAGGCGCGAAGGGTCAAGTTCGTGCATCCGTTTTTCCCCGATGATCGCGTCGCGGATTTTCCTTTCATCCTCTTCCATGACCCGTATCGCTATCAACCTCTCCCGGTCGCCGGGCGCGAGCTCGTTCATCCGCTTTTCCTCGATGATCGCGTCGAGGACCGTTTTCGCGTCATCTTCCATGAGCCGTATTTTTATCACCCGCTCCATGTCGGTCGGATCAAGCTCGTGCATCCGCTTTTCCCTGACGATGGCGTCGCGAATACTGTCCGCTTTTTCCTCGAGGATCCTGATTTTTATCAGACGCTCCCTGTCGGTGAGGTCCGCTTCGCGGATACGCTTTTCCCTGATCAGCTCATCCATCGCCCGTGTTTCATCCTCTTCACCGCGCCTCGCGCTGATGAGCCTGTCACGGTCGGTGTCGTCATATTGATGCAGCTGTTTTTCCTTTATCAACCTTTCAAAATCACTTTTATTCTCCTGCTGTACCATGGCAAACCTCCTCTGATTACCCTGGAATCAATATACGCGAAATCACGGGGAAAGTCATCAAAACGAACCACATGCCCCGCCCATTCTCACGCATGTTTCTGTTCCTCCCTTTCCAGAGAAAAAAAAGACCCTGCTTCCCGGCACTCCGGGAAGCGGGGTCCAGTCGCCTTCAGTTTCCCGCCACGGCGTTCGCGGCGACCGATGCCGAGACGGTGGTCGCACCGGCGTAGTCCGCGTCGGAGAGGACCCCGTAGAGGAAATACTGTTTCCCTGCCTCGAGCCCGTCAACGGTAACCGGGGACGACGCGCCGGCTCCCAGGTCGAAGCGACGGAGCGGCGCGTACTCCGCAGCGGGATCGCCGTCCTGCGCGAAGACCGTCAGGTGCTTTCCCTCCGAGCCGGCGGGAACGGTGAAATTCAGCGACACCTGCCCGGGGGAGCCTCCCGTCTGCGCGGTGAAACCGGCGAGCGCCTCCTCCCCCATTTCCCTGGTCAGCTCCAGCGGCATCCCGCTCCGCCTGCGCCGGGAGTTCTCCGCGAGAAAGGCGTTGTAGCCGCGAATCTTCCTGCTCTTGGCAAAGCGCTCCCAGCTCTTTCGCGTTACCCCCTGCGATCCCTTCCAGAGCTCCGCCACGTAGGTGAAGGACCTTCTCACCGACTGCTGCGCCTGGCTGCACGGCGCCGTGCGCAACTGCCTGCGCATGCGCTTCCGCGGCGAGAGCCGGGCGCCGCGGGAGTTCCCGCTCTTCGACGACGAGAACGACATGCCACTGGTCGCCGGGCCCGTGATCACGGAGGCGCGCATCATCCTGGACGAATCGCTCGACGCGCTGGACGGCGAAAACCAGCGCGCGCTGGTGGACCTCATCGCGGCGGGGGGCCTCACCTACCGGCAGGCTGCCGCGCGCCTGGGGATAAGCCCCCGGCGGGCGCGCTACCTCTACGGCCTGGCCATCGGCCGGCTGAAAAAGCACCTCGCCATGAAGGGGATCCGCGGGGTCGCGGACCTGATGTGAGGATAGGAGTCAACTCCCCTCCCCCTCGAGGGGGGAGGCCGGATGGGGGTGATGGCAACGGTTTTGTCTCACGCGGAGACGCGGAGGGCGCGGAGAAAGGCTAAAGGCAACCGCAGAGGCGGTAAACAAGTGAGATAAAAATTGATGGCATTCTTACCGGGAAGAACACGTCCGTATCGTTTAGGGTTTGACATCTTGCATTTATATCGATATTTTTGTAAAATATACTGCATTATACTTATTAATTATATATATTATTATAAAATAGGTTTGATTCATGCCTGAATTATCCAGAATTACAGTATTATTGCCGGAAGCTTTCCGCCCAAAGCCATGGGCCTTGTAATGGAATGGGCCTCGATGCACTGGCAGGAGCTTATGGAAAACTGGGGACTTGCCAGGTTGAAGAAACATACTTTTAAGATTGAACCGCTCCAGTAAGGAGGCAGCAATGTACTTCAACATCATGAAAGCCGAGCATGTGAGTGATTTTAAAATCAGGCTGTTTTTTTCAAACGGCAAATCCGGGATTGTTGACCTGGAGTCGTATATCGCCGATGGAGAAATTTTTTCAGGTATCAGAGCTCCGGAAGAATTTAATAAATATTTTGTGGACTTCGGCACCCTTGCATGGAAAAACGGCGACATCGATATCGCCCCGGAGACCCTTTATGAAATGGCAACCGGTGAAAAAATAGTATTCACTCAGGACCAGATTCACAAAGCCGTGTAACCACATTCTTTCGCCGTCCGGGTATTTCCCACGTACAGCAACTCTTTCGACTGCTGGCGCTCGTCACGATCGTCGGGGCGGTTATGGTGCATTAGGACCACGGCATCTGCTTCAAGCCCCTTGAACTGTTGGATGGTCCGGAAGCGCACGGTGCCGGTACGGGCACCTTCGCCGATGGGAACCACGGTAAAGGATCCTGCCTTCTTATCTGCAGCAAAGATAGAATGTTCAATACCGCGGTTGGAGAAGATGACCACCCTGGAGCAGTCGACGCCGTGCATCCCTATGAGCTTGTCGAGTATGGCGCCCGCCTCTCGGACCTTGAAAGGATCCCCGCCGGCTCCTTCGTCTCCGGCACCATCGTCATCAAGAACTACCACCCGGAGCTCCGCAACACCGACTACATCCGCGTCGATAAGACTCCTTCCAACACCACCATCACCCTCACCTGCGCCATGCCCCACGAGCTCGCCGATGTAATCAACATCGTAAAAGACCGCCAGCGCGAGCTCTTCTCTCTCCGTTTCAAGACTTCATCCTATCAAATCACCCAGCTCCAGGCCGAGGAATCCTCACTCAAACGCCGTCTCATCGCCCTCCGGCGCAGGGGCCTCTATGAGAACTACCCCCAGATCCACCGCCTCACCGGCGAGCTGAAAAAGATCGACTCCCGCATCGACACCCTCAAAATGCGCGAGGTCTCTGGTGCCGATGTTGATTTGCTGAAGAAGATCGAGAAACTGGAGAAAGAATTCGGGGTGGAGTATAAGTGTTTAGAGTTGGTATTCACCTGACACATTCCCATGAAAGAAATATAATCAGGCTACAAGATCCGGCTGAGATTCTTCTGGTTCAACTGGATTAATTCCGGCTACAAACACCTGGTACGGAGTCTGTCCATTCATGTTCCTTCCCTGATGCGCACGCTGAGTATTGTACTTCACAAGATATTTATCAAGACCCCATCACCCCTCAAACGCCTCCCTCAACACCGATTGCATCAGCTTCTCCGCCAGCTCCTTCCGCTCCTTCACCTGCGCCTCCAGTTCGTCCACCATTGCCACGAGTCGGTCCGCCCGGTCCACAACAGATGTTTCTCGCAGAGTTCACAGAGATCGCAGAGACGACCCTAAATCCTTCTCTGCGTACTCTGCGTACTCTGTGAGAGCTCACCCCTCAAACGCCTCCCGCAGCACCGACTGCATCAGCTTCTCCGCCAATTCCTTCCGCTCCTTCACCTGCGCCTCCAGCTCGTCCACCATTGCCATGAGCCGGTCCACCCGCTCCACGATGGCCTTCTGCTCGGCGAGGGGCGGGAGAGGGAATAAACTATCAAGAATATGATCTCTTGTTATTCCAGGTATCAAACCATCTTTTGAATTTTGTAGAGATTCCTTCTTGGAAACAATAAATTGCCTTACAAGTCCTCTATTAATATATGGTGAACGAATTGCCATAAGTTGCCGACTAATAACGACTTCGGGTATATTACAAATATTTGTTTTCCCAACTCCTGAACCTTTAACGGTAATTAATAAGTCACCTTTTTGGGCCATCACTTTAGGATTTTCAGTCCACCTTGAAATAATGGGATTTATACGACCGAAATCAGACGGTCCAGTTAAGTATGGAAATCCTTTCCCTTTATTATTACATTCATTTGTTTCAATATGTTGGCCTGAGACTAACTCGATAACCTCCCCCAGTCTGCACCACACCCACCCCTCCGGCAAAACAAAAGGTACTTCCTCCGGCTTGATCGGCGCCAGCGGCTTCTCCTTCCGAATCTTACCCTCAACAATCAACTTCTGCTTCTCGTCTTTGATCTTTTTTAATAACACCGCAGCATCATTAAACTCATCCTTCTCTGCGCTCTCTGTGCGCTCTGCGAGAGAACCTTTTTTATCTCTCGCAGAGGACTCAGAGTTCGCAGAGTGTTTTTCGCGCCATCCGGCGGTCAGCTTGCCTTCGATAGCTTCCTGGAGGATGGCCTGGCGGAGGAGTGAAAGGTGGGAGGATTGGTATTTAAAACAGGTAGAAAGATCATCGATGTCGCCCTTCCGCCTTCTTATTGTATCAGTTTTTTCCCTTTGCAGATTGATTTGCAAAAAAGGAAATGTTGAACGCAAGAATTCTTCTTCCTTGAATCTCTTCCGGCTAACACTCGACATTCCGCCGCTTTGTCTATTTACAAAGTCAATATAATTGGGTTGCAAAACATAATTTAGCAGGTAATAAGGATCAACTTCTTCTCTATTATATTCAAAAGTTGGAAATTCATTCGATACGAGACAACCATCATGTTCTTCTCCAACAATTGCAAATGAACTCTTCCATGCAAAAAGACGATTATAAACAAAATCCCCCTTATTCACCCTATATAACTTTTCAGCTTTGATTTCTTTCCCGTATTTTTCCTCCCGCAAGAACATCCCCTTTCCATACCACATAACTCCAAGCAATTTATATTGTACATTATCCTTCAGGATTACTTCTCTACGTACTTGTTTGAGGAAATCTCCAATAAAACGTTTATTACTCTCACCCATTAGCAAGCTCCTTTTTAAGCTTGTCTAACAGATCATCGCTCTTCCTGAACGACGCATGCAGCATCTCCAACAGTTCCGCGCTGGAATAGGCGTGCTCCTCCTCGACCACATGCGGGTTCTTGATATCAAGGTTGTACCCGTTCCCGATGATCGTATCGATCGGCACCTTCCACGCCTGCTCACTCCCCTTCCGCTTTCCCCACCACTTCTTGAGAGAATCGAACTCCTCCTTGCGTATGGTCTTGGTCTTGGAATAAGCTTTCACTCCCTCGGGGAGTTTGTGTTCCCAGTACCACACTTCCTTCGTGGGCGCGCCCTTGGTGAAAAAGAGAAGGTTCGTAGCCACGCTCGCGTAGGGCTGGAAGACCGAGTTGGGGAGCCGCACTATCGTGTGCACGTTGCAGTTTTCGAGGAAATGCTGGCGGATGCGCTGCTTCACGCCGTCGCCGGTGAGCGAACCGTCGGGGAGCACGATCCCCGCGCGGCCGCCATCCTTCAGGTAGCGGATCATCAGAACCAGGAAGAGGTCCGCGCTTTCCGTGCATCGGAAGGTCTGCGGGAAGTTGGTCTCCACGCCGTCGGTCACCGACGCGCCGAAGGGCGGGTTCGCCAGGATCACGTCCACTCGGTCCTTCGCGCCAATGCTCGTGTACTCGCGGTTGAGGCTGTCGGTGTAGTCCACGCGCGGCACCTCGATGTCGTGGAGGATGAGGTTCGTCACGCAGAGCATGAACGGCAGCGGCTTGAACTCCATGCCGTGGATGGTCTCCTCCAGCTCTTTCAAATCTTCCACGCTCTTCACGTCCTGCCTGCGGATGTTCTCTATTGCGCTCGTGAGGAAGCCCCCGGTGCCGCAGGCCGGGTCCAGCACCCTCTCGCCCAGGCGCGGGTTCACCGTCTCCGTCATGAACTCCGTGAGGGCGCGGGGCGTGTAGAACTCCCCGTAGTTCCCGGCGCTCTGGAGCTCCCGGAGGATGGTCTCGTAGATGTCGCCGAAAATGTGCCGGTCCTCGGAGCTGTTGAAGTCGATCTCGTTCAACCGGTTCACCACCTGCCGGATGATGGTGCCGTTCTTCATGTAGTTGTTGGTGCCCTCGAAGATCTCGCGGATGATGAGCGCGCGGCGGTTCCCCGAGGCCACGTCGAGCGTCTTGAGCTTCGGGAAGAGCTTCCCGTCGATGAACTCCCGGAGCTCGTCGCCGGTCATCCCCTCGTCGTCGGCGGCCCAGTTCCTCCACTGGAGCTTCGCGGGGATGGGCGATGCGTACTTCTCGTTGATGAGCTCCAGCTCCTTGTCCTTGTCGTCCAGTATCTTCAGGGCGATCATCCACCCCAGCTGTTCAATCCGCTGCGCGTCCCCCGACACGCCCGGGTCCTTCCGCATGATGTTCTGCAATGTTTTTATTATGTTTCCGATATTTTTCATGTTTCCGTTACTCTTTTCCTCTCGCGGAGCTCTCAGAGAGCGCAGAGAGGTCGTTGATTATTCGTTTAATGCCGTTTTTCAGCAGCACTTCATTGAAATTGATCAATAAACCAAGCTTGATATTTGCTAACTTCAAATACGTTAATAGCTGTTTTAAATGGATATCTTCGATTTTCTTCACGGATTTCAATTCGATTATGATTTTACCGTTAACAATGATGTCCGCCTTGAATCCTTCATCCAATGATATTCCATCATACATCACGGGAATTCCCTTCTGAACCTCTACAATAAACCCTGACTTTTTAAGCTCATAAGCCAAAGCTTTCTCATAAACCGATTCCAGTAAACCGGGTCCCAGCGCCGAATGAACACGCATCGCACAACCGATAATGCTTTCTGTTACACTCTTATCTATCATGCCGTCTCTGCGTCCTCTGCGTTCTCTGCGAGAGTCAACCTCACGCCGCCCTGTAAATCTCCGCTTCCAGTTCCCTGATGGCCGCCAGGTACTGCTCCTTGCCGCCGAAGATGGAGACGATCTCCGCCGGGGTGCCGATTTTGTTGAACGGGTCGATCTTCAGCACAGAGAGGTCCTCGATGTTCTCGATACCCTCGTCGGCGTACTTCTCCAGTAACGACTCGATTATCGTGCGTGCCTTCTCGCCGTATTTCGCGAAATAGTTCCGCTTCTTCACGTTCTCCGCGCGCTCCCGCCGCGTGAGCGCCGGCCTGTCCCACGCCACGTGGCAGACCAGGTCGAAGATGTCCAGGTCCTTCTTCACTTCCTCCCGGAGGTTTTCGAGGATGATGCCCTGTTTCTCCAGCTCGTCGATGATCGCCTTCTTCCGATCGGCCATGTTCCACTTTTTCAGAAAGTCGTCGATGGAGCGGAACTCCTTCAGGAGGCTTTTCCTCGTGTAGTCCCTCACGCTCTCGGTGATGAGCTTCCCCTGCCAGTCCATGTACTGGTGCCGCTCGTTCAGGACCGACACGTCCACCCCGGCGACGTACACCTTGCCGCGCGGCCCCTCGTCGTCTTTCAGGGATGATGAGTTCCCGTCAGGCTCGGGATAGTCCCCGAAATCGACGGGCTTCCCCGTCTCGGTATCGATGATATCGCCCTCCTCTTCCGGGTTGATGTCGTCCCCGGTGAGTTCGTCCTCGCCCCGCACCTTCTTCACCATCACCGGGTCGCCGTCGAAGGCGGGGTCCGCAAAGAGGTCCGTCACGTTGCGGAAGTCCATGATGGTGAAGTGCGTCTTCCCGTACTCCTCGTTAATGCGCGTCCCCCGCCCAATGATCTGCTTGAACTCGGTCATCGAGTTGATCACGCTGTCGAGGACAATGAGCCTGCAGGTCTGGGCGTCCACCCCCGTGGTCATGAGCTTCGACGTGGTGGCGATGACCGGGTAGGTCTCCTCGGGGTTGATGAAGTTGTCGAGCTCCATCTTCCCCTCGTTGTCGTCCCCGGTGATGCGCATCACGTACTTGTAGTTCGCCGCCACCAGGTCGCTGTTCTCGTTCGCCAGGGCCTGCCGCATCCTCTCCGCGTGCTCGATGTCCACGCAGAAGACGATCGTCTTGGAGAAGCGGTCGGTCTTTGTGAGGAACTCTGTCACCTTGCGTGCCACAAGGAGCGTCCGCTCGTCGATCACGAGGTTCCTGTCAAAGTCCTTTGTATTGTACACGCGGTCATCGACCGTGTGGCCATCCCTGTCCTTCTTCCCCGCCTCGGGCCGCCATCCCTCCAGGTCCACATTCACCCCCACCCGGATCACCTTGTACGGAGCCAGGAACCCGTCCTCGATGCCCTGCCGAAGCGAATAGGTGTAGATAGGCTCCCCGAAATACTCGATGTTCGAGATGTCCTTCGTCTCCCGGGGCGTCGCCGTGAGGCCGATCTGCGTCGCCGACGAAAAGTATTCGAGGATGTCCCGCCACGCGCTGTCAGCAGCCGCGCTCCCGCGGTGGCACTCGTCCACCACCACCAGGTCGAAGAAGTCCCGGCTGAACTCCCGGTAGGCGTCCCTGTCCTCGTCATAGTCGGTGAGCCCCTGGTAGAGCGCCAGGTAGATCTCGTATGCCTTGTCAATCTGCTTCTTCCGGATGACTGTCATCCTGTCTTTGAAATGCTTGAAGTCGCCGCGCTTCGTCTGGTTGATGAGGGCGTTCCTGTCGGCGAGGAAGAGGATCCGCTTCGCCGTGCCGCTCTTCCAGAGCCGATAGATGATCTGGAAGGCAACGTAGGTCTTACCGGTACCCGTCGCCATGACCAGGAGGATACGCTTCTGTTCCTTCGCAATAGCCTCCACCGCCCGGTTGATTGCAATCTGCTGGTAATAGCGAGGCTTCCGTCCTGATCCGTCGAAGTAGTAGTCGTGCGAGGCGATCACTTCCTGGCCCTTCGTCGCCAGCCCTCTGTATTTCTTGTACCGCTGCCAAAGCTCCTCCGGTGAAGGGAAATCGCTAAGCCCAAGCTCGCGTTCGGGTTTTCCAAGGAAGTTGGTCTTATCATGCTCAAGGAAACCGTCGCCGTTGGAGCTGTATGCCACGGGCACGTCGAGCATCGCTGCATAATGAAGCCCCTGCTGCATGCCCGCGCCCACTGTATGGCTGTTATCCTTCGCCTCGATGACTGCAATGGGAATGTTCGGTTTGTAGTACAGGATGATGTCGGCGCGTTTCTTCTCGCCGCGCGCGGTCTTATTCCCCTTAACATATATGCGCCCGTCGGTAAAGGACACCTCCTCACGCACCTGCGAAGCAATATCCCACCCTGCCTTCTTGAGCGCCGGGATAATGTACTTCGTACAGATGTCGCGTTCGGAGAGGGACTTCTTATTCATATCTCCACCTCAAACAACCCCGGCATCCCCCTCACCGGCACCGGCTTCTCCAACCTTTTCGCATTCGTCACATACCACCCCCAACTCCCCTGCACATGCCACTTACTCTTCACCTGCTTCGTCACCTCGACCACCTCCACGGTCCCCACCAGGGCCCCGTACACAAGCTTGTCCTTATCGAGCCCGTACTCGTCCCGAAGCTCCTCCCACTCCTCCCTTTCCGCCTTATTATCCAGGTTGAAGTAAAACGTCCGCGCCGCGTGAATCGCCAGGAGGCCCCTGTGCTCCGTGAACCAGGACCTGTTCTCCACGTCCTTTATGCCGCGGATAATTAGCTCCGCCCATGGTTGTCGAATGGAGATGGCTTTCATGTCGTTGATTTCCTTACAAAATGCAGATACTCCCCCATCCACGTCGAATAAAACACCTTCCTCACGCTCGGCTGGTGCGGCAGAGGGAACACGTCCCTCCCGAGAAGGTTGTTCTCCGCCCTGATATATGAGAATCGTTCAACATCCGCACTGTTGTTCCCCGCGTATCCCCAGTAATCCCGCACTTTCCGGTATCCGGAAGTAACTATGGCCTGGATCACCGGCTCCCCCAGGCTCAGCACCACGGCATTGGGGAAAGCGGCAAGTTCCGTTTTCAAAAGGCCAATCCACGCGCCGAGATGCCGTTCTATCATCCCCGGCTCAAATGCCGGCGGCACACGGAAAAAGCACTTAAGCAGGTTTGTCGCGTACGCGTGCTCCTCAAGGGAACCACCCAGCTGTTCAATCACCCGCGACAGGTACGTGTACAGGCTGTTGGCCTTGTCCAGGTTAAGCACGGTGGATATCTGACGTCTCCCCTTCTCGTTCTTCACCGTGGGATCCTGCCCCAGGATGATGAAACGGATATCACCGGAACCAACCTTCGGTTTCGGAATATGGTCGATGGACCTGTCAAGGTCGCGGGACAGCTTTCTGTTACGCAGGACCTCCTGCCGAATATCAAGAGCGCTTGCCGCAACATCGTTGATAAAATCATTCCGCATCATGGTCACCGCACATTGTAAAGGGCGGGAATCCCGTGATCCCGGTGGCAGGGGGCAGGCATGCCTGCCCCCTGCCGGGTCGCCGATCACAACAATTCCGTGCACATGATCCGGCATCACCACGAACGCGTCGGTGAGACATCCGGGGAAATGGTCCGGGATTCGAATAATCATACCCGGTCAACCTGTTGTGTTTTCGTTCGTACATCCGCCAATTAAGTCCCAATCTTCCCGCGCTCCAGTATAATAATTTTTATACAAGTTAAACTCATATGTCAATAGCTAAAATCCATAGATTCCCCTCATTACGCCCCTGCTTCAACCCCGGCATCCGCGATCGTGCCCTACGCAAGAAATATTCAGGCGTTCCCCGTGCGCATGGAAGTTCTTAACGAATTCCGATACAACGAAAGTCTCGAAGAGCTGCCCCGCGAGCGGGCCGCGAAGGGGACCATCTGGAAACAAAAAGGCCCCCGGTTCCCCGGGGGCCTTTCATTGTGGGCGATAATGGACTCGAACCATCGACCTCCTGCATGTGAGGCAGGCGCTCTAACCGGCTGAGCTAATCGCCCGACGATTGCGTTTATAATTCCGGAGCGGTTTTTGTCAACGAAATATTTCAGCGCCTCCGGCCGAAGATGGAACCCAGTATGCCGCGTACCACCTGGCGCCCCACGGTGCTTCCCACGGAGCGCGCGGCGCTCTTCACCAGGGCCTCCACCACGGTGTCGGTGCGGCGCGCCGCGGGCTTTCTTTCGGCGCGGGCCTCTTCCTGCCGGGGGGCTTCCCGTTCCGCGGCCTGCGACGCCTGTTCGGCGCGGGCCTTCAGCATCTCGTAGGCGGACTCCCGGTCCACCGCGTTCTCGTAGGCGCCCTTCACCGGGGAGCCATCCATCACGGCCTTCCGCTCGTCGGCGGTTATCGGCCCTATCTGCCCCGATGGCGGGACTATGAACGCGCGCTCCACGATGCCCGGCCTCCCCTGTTCGTCCAGGAACGACACAAGCGCCTCGCCCACGCCCAGCTCCGTTATCACCTTCTCCACGTCGAGCTTCGGGTTTTCCCGGAAGGTCTGGGCGGCGGCGTTCACCGCCTTCTGGTCCCTGGGCGTGAAGGCCCGGAGCGCGTGCTGCACGCGGTTTCCCAGCTGCCCCAGGACCTTGTCCGGAACGTCCGACGGGTTCTGCGTCACGAAGTAGACGCCCACCCCCTTGGATCGGATGAGCCGCACCACCTGCTCTATCTTGTCCACCAGCGCTTTGGGAGCGTCCTCGAAAAGCAGGTGCGCCTCGTCGAAAAAGAAGACAAGCTTCGGTTTCACGGGGTCCCCCGTCTCGGGAAGCTCCTCGAAAAGCTCCGAGAGGAGCCAGAGGAGGAACGTGGCGTAGAGCTTGGGAGAGTTGATAAGCGTTTCCGCGGAAAGAATGTTGATATTCCCCCTGCCCTTCGCGTCGGTCTGGATGAGATCGTCTATGTTCAGGGCCGGCTCGCCGAAGAACCGGTCGCCCCCCTGTCCTTCCAGCTCCAGGAGTCCCCGCTGTATGGCGCCCACGCTGGCCGTGGAGACTCTCCCGTATTCAGTGGTGAACCGGCTGGCGTTGTCGCCCACGAACTGGAGTGTGGAGCGCAGGTCCTTCATGTCCAGCAGGAGGAACCCGTTGTCGTCGGCCACCTTGAAGACCAGGGCGAGCGTCCCGGCCTGCGTCTCGTTGAGGTTGAGGAGCCGGGAGAGCAGGAGCGGCCCCATCTCGCTCACCGTGGCGCGTACGGGGTGTCCGGATTTCCCGTAGAGGTCCCAGAAGACCGCCGGATATCCGCGGAAGGCGTGGCCGGTCATCTTCAGCTTCTCCAGGCGCTCCTTCACCCTGTCGTTGCCGCCGCCCGGCTTGCAGATGCCGGAGAGGTCGCCCTTGATATCCGCCATGAACACGGGCACGCCGATGTCGCTGAACCGCTCCGCCATCACCTGGAGGCTCACGGTCTTCCCGGTGCCCGTAGCCCCGGCGATGAGACCGTGCCGGTTCGCCATGCCTGGCAAAAGCGCAATTTCTTTTTCGCTCTTCGCGATTACAAGTCCGTTATCGGTTTTCGCCATCTTTCCCCGTTCCTGTGCATGTAGTAAATGAGCGATACCGGCGCTGCTACAGCTCGTTTTCCGCCAGCACTATCAGCTGGTCGCCTTCCCTGGGCTTGATGACCATTCCCTTGTCCGGGTTGACCAGTACGCCGAAGTTATCCTTCACGCTGTGCTCAAGTTCGCGGAAGCGGTATCCCAGCAGTATCTCCTGTCGTTTCTGCGCCAGGCGCATCAGGTCGGCGAAGGTGACCGATTCCGGCGGCGAGTCGAGGTAGAGGTTCAGCGGCTTGAGATAAATCTCCGATCCCTCCTCGGAGAAGAGGTCCTCGTAGACCTTCAGGACGGCCGGGTTCTCGGCGACCTGGGCCATGATCTTCGACACCATCTGGTTGGAGATGATCGAGTCGTTCACGCCGGTGCGGACTATGAGCTCCAGGTTGTCCGACTTCATCACCTCGGTGATGACCTGGGTCTTCACGGCGGTTCCCGATTTTTCCTCCTGCGCCTTGAGAATCTCGTGTATCATCAGGAGCGTGGTGATGGTGGTGGAGTCTATCTTTTCCGTGTCGTCCTCCTGGCGGTTGAGGAGGATGACGGTATCGTACTTCACCAGGTCGAGCTTCCGTATGTCCTCTATGTCCAGGGGGTTGCAGTCGATGAGGCCGATCCTGATGTCGGGATAGTTACGGGCGAGCGCTCCCGCCACGTCCTTCCCCTCCGGCTGGTCCGGCGGCACGATGACGTCGATGATGGAACCGCCCAGGACGTACTCCGTGTACTCCTCGATGAGGATGGGCGCCTTGGAGTTCCACCCTATGATAAGCGTCTTCTCGATGCTCTTGCTGAGCCTCCTGGCGTTCAGGGGAAGCTCCACGGGATTGTATGTCTTCTTTTTCTCGAGCTTGATGGACGAGTCGTCCCCGGCGATGATGATGACGTCGTCGCCGTCCTTCATGGCGTAGCCGGGATCGGGGTTCATCATGATAGTCCCGTCCTCACTGCGCACTCCCAGCGGGACGCCGTCCTTGAAACGGAACATCAGCTCGCCGAAGGAGCAGTCCTTCCATTCCGAGCGATGAAAATATATCTCCGAACCCGCGAAACCTATGATGGCGTTGTAGACGAATCCCAGGCCCGGGGTGCGCGACGTCTGGACGATGATCTTCGCGATCATGGTCCCCGTCTCCACCATGGTGATGTTCTCCGGGTCCAGGTTCACGACCACTTCCCGCTTGCTGCTATCGTACATCTCGGCGATGATGTTGGCTTTCGTGGGATCGTCCTTCGACGCGGCCACCACGGCCAGCACGGACTTGAGTACCTTGGCGTCGGACACGAGCTTCTCCTCCTCCGGCGCGGAGGCGTTGCAGAGCGGCAGGATGATCACCGACTTGCTCTCGGTGATGCTTACCCGCTCCAGCGACTCAAGCGAACTCATGGTACCCGTCCGGGTGATGATCCTGGTCGTCTTCGGGTCCTTGATGCGCTCCTTGACGGCGTCGTCCATCTCCTCCTTGGGAAGCTCCGAGAGGACCACCACCGCGGCCTTCTTCTCCGACTCATTGGCAATGATGAGCTCGCGGATGATGTCGAACACCATCTCGCCCCAGCCGAGGATGACCACGTGGTCCTTTTCTATCACCACGCTCCTTCCCCGCTTCAGCTCCTCCACCTTCTTGTCCAGCTCCGTGGTGATAAAGGCGATGACGCCGGAAAAGAACACCAGCCCCATGAACATGGTCAGGATGCCGATGACCTTCATCGCGGCATGGCTCTCTCCGTCCTCGGAGACCGCGCCGGGATCGGTGATCTGGAGAAAGCTGGTCCAGACGTCTTTCAGTATGTTGTCGGTCTCGCCCGGTTTCAGGACGAAGATATCGAGCCCGGTGCGGAGCAGCGCCACCAGGACGAAGGCGGCTATGAACATGATAATGAGCGCAGTGAATATCGACTTGGGGCCCGCGGCCATGAAGTTGTCGAAACGATACTTGAACCTGGCCCCCAGCGAGGCCCTGTTTTTCGATGACATTGCAGTTCTCCGGATTTGATTTCGGCGATGGAAACGCGAAACGCCCCCGCCGAGCATTTTTCCTACACCGCCGGGGAAGCCGCGTCAATCAATATTTTATCTCACCGCTCCACCCTGAAGCCTATCAGGTGATGGCGTACCGAGTTCCCCCCGGCGGCGTCTATATCCGCGGTGCGCTCCCACCTGTGGTACAGCGACAGTGCTATTCCCGTGCCGAACCTCACGCCGGTTTCCACGCCGTACTCGCGCTCCCCGCTCTCGCCCCGCTGGATCCGGATGTCAGGTGAAAAATACGGCACGGTCCGGAAAACCCGCGCGATGTCCCAGCGGACTTTCGCCGCCGCTTCCCAGTCACGCGGCCAGTGGTGCGCGCCGAACACGCGCCCGGCGTAGATCCGCCATTCGAGCATGTTGAGAAAGCGGTGGGATGTTCCCGTGCCGCTGGCGTAGTTCGCGTTCCCCCGGCGCATCCCCGGGCTGAAGAGGGTGATACCCGCGATGTTGTATGTCTCGGTGTATCCACGGTACGT
>JAGODF010000374.1 GCA_017998375.1 Spirochaetota bacterium | reverse complement strand
CTCAGAGCCTCTGTGGTTGCCGTTTGACTTTTTCGAATCCCTGCATATACCAGTAATTTTTTTGCTTCCAGTAGTTGACGATTCTGAATTACGGTTGTATATTTAACTAAACAGTTAGTTTAACTATATATTTAGTTAGAGGATGCCAATGGAGTCCCAGACCACGGAAGAGAAGATTATCACAAGCGCCCTGGAGGAGTTTGCGGAGCATGGATACGAGGGCGCCCGGGTGGACCGTATCGCCGAAAGGGCCGGGGTGAATAAGGCGATGATCTACTATCATTACAAGGGGAAGGAAAACCTCTACGAGAAGATCATCAGGGATACGGCGACCGGCATCAGGGCCTACATCCAGGAGAGGATGATTCCCGATGTCAACTCCCTTGATGATGTAATCGCCATGTTTTCTTTTTTCGCGGATTACCTGCACGGCCTGGACCTCAACTTCTTCCGGATTCTCATGCGGGAGATATCCAGCGGCGGCAAGTATCTCCGCGACGTGTTCCTGCCCAACACCCTGCTTCCCTTTATGAGCGTGTATGTCGAAGCGGCGAAAAAGCTCAAGGAAGAGGGGAAGATAAAGGATGTGGACCCCGTCTACACCTTTCTGCAGCTTGCGGGAAGCATTCTCTACTTCAACCTGCTGAGGATCGTCCTGCGGGATTCCCAGGCCTTTTCGCTGGTGTTCCGGGAGAACTACCTGGCCGACTTCAAGAAGAACTTTTCGCTCATCGTGCGCGAGGGGATCGCGAACGGTAAGGGAAAGGGGGAGGTGTGATATGATGCGCTCCGGACGTATGCTGATTTCAGCGATGGTGATGGGATTCCTGCTCATGGCCGGCACCGTCGCCCGAGCCGACGGGAGCGCCCCTAAGCCGATAGACGTGAGCGCGTCCATCGCCACCGCTCTTAAAAACAACCACGAGTACCGGATAGCCGTGCGGAAGATGAAGGCCGCCGACGAGAAGGTCGACGCCGCCTGGGGCGCGCTGATGCCGGCGCTGGAGTCCGAGGCGTCGCTCCTCCGGCAGAACGCGGAGAGCGGCCCCATGAGCATGACCGACGGCCAGTACGACCTGAAGCTCGTCCAGCTCCGGTTCGGCGTCAATCCTGGTACGTTCTACCACACGCTGCAGCTCTCGCGAAAGAACCGCGCGGCCGCGGGCGAGGAGGTGAAGCGGATAAAAAGCCAGGTGGAGTACAATGTCATCAAGGCGTATTTCGACTGCATCGTCACCGGCGAGGTGGAGAAGATGAAGCGCGATTCGCTCGCGCTCTACACGGAAAACCTCCGCGACGTGAAGAACCTCTACCGCACCGGGAGCGTCCCGAAGTTCGAGTTTCTCCAGGCGCAGGTCCAGGCGAAGGGCCTGGAGCCGCAGGTGCTCGAGGCGCAGAATGGCCACAGGCTCGCCGTGGACATGTTCAACTACCACCTGGGATACGAGACGCGGAAGCACATGCCCGATGACGCCGTGCTGAAGGCGGAACTCCGCGCTCCGGCGGGCGATGCCGACGCCGCGGTGGCGCGCCTCCAGGGCGAGGCGCTGAAGCGCCGCCCCGAGGTGGTGCAGATCGAGATGAAGCGCGACGCGGCGCACCACCGGCGCGAGGCGGGCGCCTCGATGTACCTGTGGCCCACCTTCTCCGTGGCAGGCTACTACGGGAAAACGAAGCTGATGCCCGACGAGATCGAGATGCAGATGGGGCCCTTTAGTCCCGATTTCTCGCAGATCTCCGGCACCGACCAGTGGCAGACCACCTGGCAGGTGCGCGTGGCCGCCACCTACCGGTGGGGCTCGCTCCTGCCGACCGATCCGGTCAAGGCCTCGGTGCGCGAGGAGGACGAGCAGCTGAAGCTCGCCGGGGAGGAGCTCGCGAGCGTGCGTAAGCTCATCGGCATCTCCATCCGCTCCGGTTACTCGAAGCTTTTGACATCATCCATGACGATCAAGTCGCAGAGGGAGAACGTCGCGACGGCGGAGGAGGGCCTGCGCATCGCGCGCGAGAGCTACCGCGCCGGCGTCATCAAGAACTCCGATCTCATCGCCGCGGAGTACGCCCTCACCTCGGCGAAGACCGGCTTCATCAATGCGGTCTACAACTACCATGTCGCGCTCGCGGAGCTCCGCAGGGAGACCGGCGGCGACGATGCCATCATCTTCACGGAGGAACGGAAATGAACAGACGAAAGCTAGTCCCGGTGCTGGTCGTCGTGCTGGCGCTCACGCTCACCACTCTCTACTTTGAGGTCTTCCGGCACCTGGGGCGCGACGGCCGCTATCTCGAGGGAAACGGCACCATCGAGGTGACCGAGATCGAGATCAGCTCCAAGGTCGCCGGCCGCGTGCTCTCCATCCCCTTCGACGAGGGGCGCGACGTGAAGAAGAACGACCTCCTGGTGCGGCTGGACTACGACGAGCTTTCCGCGCAGCAGAGCTCCGCGCGCGCGAACCTGGACAACGCGGCGAAGAACCTGAAAAGGATCCGCGACCTGTATGCGAGCGGTTCGGTCTCGAAGAAGGACCTGGATAACGCCGAGACGGCGTACAGCGTGGCGAGGGCCGGCGTCGACCTCGTGTCGGCGACCATCGACAACGCGGTTATCTACTCGCCGATCAACGGTACCGTGCTCGAGAAGAACCTCGAGGTGGGCGAGATGGCCTTCCCCGGCACCGCCATCCTCACGGTGGGGGATCTCTCCGTGCCGTGGATCCGCATCTACGTGAGCACCGTGAACCTGAAATACGTGAAGCTGGGGCAGAAGGCGGAGGTGGAAGTGGACAGCTGGCCCGGCGTGCGCTTTCCCGGGAGGGTGGTGTCGATATCGAACAAGGCGGAGTTCACGCCCAAGACCATCCAGACGCGCGACGAGCGCGTGAAGCTGATGTACGCGGTGAAGATCCAGCTGGAAAACCCGGAAGGGAAGCTCAAGCCCGGAATGCCTGCCGACGCATATATACTGAAAGGAGACGTGAAGTGATCGAGGTGCGGGACATTTCGAAGTCGTTCGGCGCCGTGAAGGCCGTCTCGTCGGTGAGCTGTTCCATCGGCCGCGGTGAGATCTTCGGGGTGGTGGGCCCCGACGGCGCGGGCAAAAGCACGCTCCTGCGCATGCTTTCGACCATTCTGCGCGGCGACGGCGGCAGCATCACAGTGGGCGGGGAGAACGCCGCGGCGGAGGGGAGCGGGATCAAGGAGCGCATCGCCTACATGCCGCAGCGCTTCGGCCTCTACGAGGACCTCACCGTGGAAGAGAACATATTCTTCTTCGGCAGGCTCTTCGCCGTACCGCGCAGGACCATCGAGAAGGAGATTGTGCGGCTTTACGAGTTCAGCAGGCTCGGCCCGTTCCGGGACAGGCTCGCCGGAAACCTCTCCGGCGGCATGAAGCAGAAGCTCGGGCTCGCCTGCTGCCTGGTCCACACGCCGGAGGTTCTCCTGCTGGACGAGCCCACCAACGGCGTGGATCCGGTGTCCCGCCGCGAATTCTGGAAGATCCTCTACGACCTGCTTGCCGACGGCGTCACCATCGTAGTGAGCACGGCGTACCTGGACGAGGCGGAACGCTGCAACCGGATTGCCTTCATGTACAACGGGCGCTTCATCACTACCGGCAGCCCCGCGGAGATCAAGGCCGGCGTGGGGAAGCGTTTCCTGGAAATCAGGACCGACAACGCCATACGGG
>JAGODF010000046.1 GCA_017998375.1 Spirochaetota bacterium | reverse complement strand
CCACGGAGGTCGATTTCAAGGGAAGCTCCCACTCTCCGCTCACCTCGATGGAGAGCTTTATCAACACTACCTGCCCCAAGTGCGGCGGTAAGGCGCGCCGCGAAACCGACACCATGGACACGTTCGTGGACTCGTCATGGTACTTCGCCAAGTACGCCTCCGCGCGGTCGAAGGAGATGTTCGATGCAGAAGTAGACTACTGGATGCCGGTGGACCAGTACATCGGCGGGATAGAGCACGCGGTGCTCCACCTGCTCTACGCGCGCTTCTTCACCATGGTGCTGAACGACCTGGGCCTTGTGAAGTGCCGCGAGCCGTTCACCAGGCTCCTCACGCAGGGGATGGTGATAAAGGATGGCGCGAAGATGAGCAAGTCCAAGGGCAACGTGGTGGACCCCGACAAGATCATCCAGGAATACGGCGCCGACACTGTGCGCCTGTTCATGCTCTTCGCCTCCCCGCCGGACAAGGATCTCGACTGGTCCGACAAGGGCGTAGAAGGATGCTTCCGGTTTATCGGCAGGGTGTGGCGCATGGTAACGAAGTACCGCGAGCTCTACACCCCGGAGCCGCTGGGCAATGAGCCTGTAGAAGGCGCGCTGAAATCGCTGCGCACGGAGCTCCACCGCACGGTGAAGATCGTCACCAAGGACATCGCGGAGCGCATGCAGTACAATACCGCCATCGCCCGCATGATGGAGCTTATCAACGTCATCTACTCCGTGGACGAGAAGGAGTTCGCCACGCCCGCCGGCAGGAAGGTGATATCGGAAGTGTTCACGAAACTGATCCCGATGCTGAACGTATTCATCCCGCACGCGGCCGAGGAGATGTGGGCCATGCTCGGGAAACCGGAGTTCCTCTATCACGCCGCCTGGCCTGACTACATCGAGGAGCTCTCGCAGCGCGACGAGGTGGAACTGGTCTTCCAGGTCAACGGCAAGATCCGCAACAAGGTGCAGGCGCCCGCCTCCATCACGAAGGAAGAGATGGAAAAGATGGCGCTCGAGGACCCGAGGGTGAAGGGATTCATCGAGGGCAAGCAGATCGTCAAAAAGATAGTCGTGCCGGGCAAGCTCGTCAATATCGTGGTGAAGGGATAGAATAATGGATACCAATTTCTCCAGGCCTGAATCGCGGCGCGAGTTCCTCAAAAAGGCCGCGCTCCTGGCGGGCGCCGTGGCGCTTCCGGAGTTCAGCACGGGCTGTGCGTCCATGTCGCAGATCGACAGGCTGAACATCGACTACAGCCGCGACGTAATCCTCAACAACTGCAGCGTGGTCGATGTGAAGGCGGGCACCGTCCGGAACAACGCGGCCATCCGCATGTCCCACGGCAAGATCGCCGGCATCGCGGAGAGGATCGACGGCGCCTCCCAGGCCTACGACGTGTTCGACCTCGGTGGAATGTTCGTGATACCGGGTCTTATCAACGCCCACTGCCACTCCACGATGACGGGCACCATGGTCTACAATCCCTTCAACGTCATGGCGTACATGCGGCAGATGAAGCGGAACTACGTCCTGGCGGTAGAGTCCGGAGAAACCACGATCCGGGACATGGGGGCGCTTCCCAATGTCCTGCACGGCCATATTGACGACATAGAGAACGGCACCCTGGCGGGGCCCCGCGTGGTGCACTGCAATTCTATCCTGAACATCAAGGGCGGCCACCCGGACATCAACCCGTCGGACATATCGATACTCGCGAAGCCGGCGACCCTCTTCACGGGCGATATCACCCTCGACTTCCGCAACATGGACGAGCTCCGCACGAAGATGCGCGAGAACGCGGAGAACGGCGCCTCCTTCATCAAGCTCACAGTCGACAACAGGTCGCTCATCTGCGGCCGCCACGAGATCCCCATGTACAGCCGCGAGCATCTCCGGGAGATATTCAACTTCGCGGAGCGCCGGAACCTGCCGGTCAGCTGCCACAACCACATGAAGTACGGCTTCGACCGCATCATCGAGTACCCGATCCACTCGCTGGAGCACACGATCTTCGACGACTACATGACCGACGCCGACGTGATGATGATGCGCGAGAAGAACGTGTCGATAGTACCGACCATGATCGTCGCCTCGTGCCTGGGCTTCGACGAGGTGTTCGATACGCTGCCTCCCGAGTACAACACGGAGTTCATCGTCAACGAGATGCGCCTGAAGAGGGAGTACCTCGCCACTATCGCGGTGAACTACTGCGAGCGCGCCATCCACGAAGACAACATGGCGAACATCCGCTTCTATCGCAACATGAACTGCCCGGAGCTGACGCGGAACGGCCGCTTCATTCCCAACCCGGTGCTCTACTTCGGCATGATGATGTACGGGCTGGCGAACATCAGGAAGATGCGGCAGGCGGGTGTGCTCATCGGCTGCGGCACCGACGCCGGGGTCCCGTTCGACTACTTCGGCACGCTCTGGAGGGAGATGGAGATGCTCCACCGGGCGGGATTCACGCACCAGGAGGTGCTCCGGTGCGCCACGGTGAACAACGCGAAGATCATCGGCATGGAAGGCCGTGTGGGCGCGCTGGAGCCCGGGACTTTCGCCGACGCCGTGGTGCTGAAGGACAACCCGTTCGAGAAGATCGAGGCGTACCGCGAGCCCAGGCTGGTGTTCAAGGGAGGGAAGCTCCTGCACACCCGGGCCACGCTCGTCCGCGACAGGAACACGCTCCGGGCATCATGACGTTTTCATCCCGGCTCCGCATTTGTGTTTGACATATCCCTGCGCCCGTGATTTCCTACAGGCCGCCGGGGACTTTCCCCGCCATCACTGAAAACCCCATGCGCACAGTCTTGCTGATCAACGCGGCCGTCATCTCGATCCTGCTGTGCGCCGGAGGAAAGGCTCTCGCGGCGCCGGTCCTCCTCACGGGAACCGATCCCGTAGCGCCCGTTCTGGAAATCATAGAAGACCGGGAGGGCGCGATTCCCCCGGCCGATGCGATGAAATCGAAGGCTTTCACCGGAGCCCATACGGCGAATTTCGGTTTCACGCAATCGATCATCTGGGCGCGCATTTCGTACGAGATACCTCCCGGAAACACAGCGCGCTGGTTCCTCGAAATCCAGTATCCGCTTCTCGATCACATCACCGTGTACACCGTGAAGAAGGACGGCGTGATCAACTTAAAGGAATACGGCGACACCCTTCCCTTCAACGCGCGGGACATCAACCACCACAACTTTCTCATAGGGCTGGAAAACGAACCCGGCGTCCACACCTGTCACCTCAGAATCCAGTCCAACAGCTCGATGTCGCTTGATATGCAGATCGTCTCGGAAAGCATGGTGATTTCCAAGCTCAACTTGGAAAAGACGCTGTTTGGCACGTTTTACGGAGCGCTGTTCATCATGCTCGTCTACAACCTGCTGCTTGCGCTCTCCATGAAGGATCTCACGTACTTCTGGTACTCCGGTTTCATCTTTTCCATCCTGCTGGTCTCGCTGTCGCTGAACGGGTACGGCTTCCAGTACATCTGGAAGAACTCGCCCTGGATTAACGAGGAGGTTCCCTTCACGCTTTTTTTCTCCGTCATCTGCATGGGACTGTTCACACGCTCCTTCATCGAGACCGGGAAAAACCATCCCGTCCTGGATAGAATCATCCTCGGTTATATCATCCTCGCGATGATCGGGACCGCGGCGTCCTGTTTCATCCCTTACCGGTTCGGCATCCAGGCCGGCGCCGCGTATTTCATACCAGGCATCATCATCATCCTCGTATCGTGCGTCAGACTGCTCATGGACAGAAACCGGATGGCGCGCTACTACATCATCGCGTTCTCGGCGCTTTTCACGGGGATCGTGATAACGGTACTGCACCGGTTCGGCCAGATCCCCGGCACCACGGTCACGCTCTGGGGCTTCCAGTTCGGCGGCGCCATCAGCGTGGCGCTTTTCTCCCTGGGACTTGCCGACCGGGTGAACATGCTCACCAGAAACCTGCGGGAACTGAACGTCACCCTGGAGGACAGGGTCGATCGCCGTACCCGGGACCTGTCCCGGGCAAAGGACGAGCTCCAGGCTGCCATGGTGGAGCTGGAGGCGATGAACGAGAACCTCGTCAACGTCAACCGCGACCTCGAGCGCGCGGACGAGACGCACCGGCGCGACATGTCCCTCGCCGCGAACGTGCAGGCCTCGTTTCTTCCGAGGCAGATATCGCCGCCGGTCAATTACGACATCGCATACCATTTCCGGCCCTCGTCGGGTGTGTCGGGCGATTTTTACGACTTCTTTCTCAGCGGCGACACCCTCGACGGCGTGGGCGTTTTCGACGTCTCGGGGCACGGCATATCGGCCGCCCTGCTGACCCTCATCGCGAAATCGATCATCTTTCGCAACTTCAAACGCCACCAGGACCGGGACCTCACCTTCGTCATCGAGACCATCAACCAGGAGCTTATCGACGAGATAAAGCCCGTGGACAACTACATCACGGGCATCATCCTCCGGTTCAGGGACGGCTCCGTGGAATACGTGAACTGCGGTCACCCGGAAATGATCCACCTGGGAGCGTCGGGAAAGGCCGAGAAAGTGCGGGTGCGGGAAAGCTGGCCGCTGAAGGGAACGCTCCTCGGCATCGAGGTCCTGAAAGACGCCATACCCTCGCACACGATGCAAGTCTTCGCGGGAGACGTCCTCCTGCTCTACACCGACTGCCTCTACGAAGGGCACCCGGAAAGCCTCGAGCCGTACGGGATGAGCCGCATCATGACGGCCCTGGAACGCGCGCCGAAGGGAACGGCCGCGGAAATGCTCGATTACATCATGTCTGATTTCAACTCGTTCGTGGGAAAACAGGGGGCGCTCCACGACGACCTCACGGTCATCCTCCTGAAGAAGCGCTGACGCGGCTAAAATATGATGCTTTCGTAACCGCCTTTTTTCACTTCCTTCAGGAAGTTCTTCTTCCAGTCCTTCCCCAGGTACTTCTCCGCGGCGTGGACCACCAGCGGTTTCACCTTCACCGGGAAGTCCCTCTCCAGGCGCGAGAGGCCCTGCACGCAGCTGGGACACGTGGTGAGGAGCACCGCGCGCCCGGAGAAGTTCAGCCGGCGCAGGTCTTCCGCCTTTCGCTCCCTGAGCGAGTTGGACAGCTCCGGCGTGGACAGCGCGAGCGTTCCCCCTTCGCCGCAGCAGTAAGGAAGCAGGCGCGCGTTAGCGCCGGTGAGTGAGGGGATGATTTCGCGGTAGCCCGCATGCTTCAGCGGCGTGTGGCAGGGATCGTGGTAGAGCACCTTCCCCTTGGGCGCAGCCCCCGCAGAGTAGAGGCCGTTCTTCATGACGTACTCGCTCACGTCCATGATCTCAGCGTCCGGGAAGATGTTGCCCATCTCGTACGACTCCAGCATCTCGAAGCAGGTGCCGCAGGTCACCAGGACATGCCCTATCTCCATATAGCTGATGGTGTTCGCCATCTTGTGGAACTTGAC
The DNA here is from genome assembly GCA_017998375.1 of Spirochaetota bacterium. Lineage (GTDB taxonomy): Bacteria > Spirochaetota > UBA4802 > UBA4802 > JAGODF01 > JAGODF01. The sequence continues at coordinate 12,127 of JAGODF010000046.1, read as the reverse complement.
CCGGTTGTCGTAGCTCTTCAGCTCCGCCTGCTCCGTCTTGCCGTTGGCGAGGAGCGGGTAGCCGCAGCAGAGGTACTCCGGCGGCAGGACCACGCGGACGCCGGCGTTGTACAGGAGCGCCACGGCGGCCATGCTGATATCGCTGAACATCCTCTCGGAACCGCAGCCTGGGAAATAGACCACGCTGTCCCTGACGGGAAGCGCCCTGTTCACGAACGATATGAACGTGCTGCTCCCCCGGACACCCACGACCTCGCGCAGGGTCTTCTGCCCGGCCCGCGGCAGCGCCGACCTGAAATACCCGCTGATTTTCGGGGCCAGTTTGGAGGTGAAGGACGCGAAGGGTCTGTTTATGCGATAGCCGAGCCTCTGGAACGAGTAGCCCATTCTCAGCAGGAGCAGCCTCATCACCTTGTTGAAATAGTATCCCTTCTGGCGCAGGTAGTAGAGCGTGAACGCGGTGATAGGCTTAAACTTCCTCTTTTTCCTCTCCATCAGAAGATACCGGATGTTCAGCGTCACCGAGCCGAAGTCGATGTTCACCGGGCATGGGACCTGGCACTTATGGCAGATGGTGCAGTGGTCGGATATCTCGCGCAGTTTCTTGAAATGTCCAAAACTCAGGCTGTTCGAGGCCTGCGCGTCGAACAGCACCGCCTCGATGATGAGCGCTACTCCGAATATCTTGTTCCTCGGGTTGTAGAAGATGTTGCATTCGGGATAATGCGTGTTGCAGACCGACTTGCATTTCCCGCAGCGCACGCACGGCGCGATCGACGTTGACAGCTTCTCCAGGTCCACGGCCTTGAGGATGAAGGCCTCGAGCTCCAGCAGGTTGAAGGAAGGAGTGTAGACCCTGCTCAGGGGGAAGTCGGCGCTGAGCTTCCCGGGATTGAACAGGTTTCCGGGATCGACCTCCCTCTTGTAATCGGAGTAGGCTTCCAGCACCTCGCGCTCTATGAACCGGAGCTTCGTGAGGCCGATACCGTGCTCCCCGGACACCACGCCGCCCAGCCTCACCGCCTCCTGCATCACGGTCCCCGCGGTCTCGTCGGCCTCCTGCATCATCAGGTAGTCGCTGGAATGCACCGGTATGTTGACGTGGATGTTCCCGTCCCCTGCGTGCATGTGCGTGGCGACGATGATCTTCCGCTTCGACTCGCTCTCCACCAGGGCGTCGAAACCGGCAATGACCTCGTCGTAGCCCTTCAGGGACTGGTGGAAATTGTCGATGATGTCGCGCTGGAACAATATCTCGATGATGTCCTCCTGTATCAGCTTGAAGACCGACCGCCTCTCGTTCGCGAACTCGGACTGGTACTTGAAGATTTCCTTCGCCGGCGCGTCTATGTGCTCGATGTACTGCAGGTAGTCAGCGCGTATCCCCCGCGCCCTGTTGAGGCTGGTCGCGAGTTTTTTGTCCAGGAACTCGTCTTCCTTCCTGGCCGGAAGCTTCTGTATGAACTCCTCCATCTGCTCGAGGATGCGCGCATGGTTCCGGAGCTCCTTGACGATATTGAGCTTTTCGACGAAGTCCGCGAACTCCGGCAGCCGGTCTATCGGGATGACGATGTCCTCGTTGAGCTTGAAGGCGTTGGTGTGGCGGGCGATGGCCCCCAGGTTCTTCCGGTCCTTCCAGAATCCCTCGCGGGCGGCCTCGCTCTCGGCGATGAAACCCTCGGTGTTGTAGCCCTTCACGTCGCGGATGATATCGCCGCACGCCGCCGTCAGTGACTCCTCGCTGTCGCTCTCCACGTCTATCAACAGCACCGCCTTGGGGATGTCCTTCCTGTTCGACTTGTTACGGTACTTTATGGCCACCACGTACTTCTCGTCGAAATGCTCCAGTGCCGTCAGGAACACCGTGCGGTTGTTCTCGAATCCGCGGAGGATATCGACTATGGCCCGCGAGGCGTTGATAAGGTTCTTCCCGAAAAACTCCAGGCATATGGTGCGGCAGTGCCGGAACGGCCTGTACAGCACGAAGGTCCCGCCCAGGATGATGCCGTCGCCTCCCTCTTTCTGGAGCCCGGGAAGCCCATTCAGGGCCTTGTTGGTGATATCCTTCCCGAGCCCCTGCTTCCGGATCTCGGTTCCCGCGAGGCGGATCGATTTCACCAGGCTCTTCGTGGTGGTGTCCGTCACGTCGAAGATGACCTCGTCCCCGGGAAGGATCTTCCTGTAGGGATGGTTGCGGCGCGCCACCTCGATGATATGCCCCCGCGCGTCGGCGATCCTGTACGAGAGCAGGTTGTCGATAGCCGTCCCCCACATGACGCACTTCTTGCCGCCGGCGTTCTCGGCGATGTTCCCGCCGATGGTGGACGCCCAGGCCGAGGTGGGGTCCGTGGCGAAGATGTACCCGTGGTGACGGCAGTCTTCTATCACGTCTTCAGTGACGGCGCCGCTCTCCACGTCGATTACCGGCACCTGCTTCCAGTTCACTATCTCCTCGCGTATCGCCCCAAAGCCGTTCAGCTTCTCGGTGTTGACGACAAGCGTATCTTTGGCGACCGGCACAGCGCCGCCGGTAAGGCCCGTCCCCCCGCCGCGGGGTATTATCTTCAGGCCTATCTCCCTCGCTTCCCGAATGATCCCCGGTATCTCGCCGACGCTGTCCGGGTAGACCACCGCCGCGGGATACTCGGCACGCCAGTCCGACGCGTCCGTGGCATGGGAAACCTTGTGGAACGCGGAAAACTGGATATTGTCGGGCAGGGTCGCCTTTTTCAGAGCGTTCAATATCTTCCCGTTCTTCTTCTTTTCGTCCCTGAAGCCCGCGATGAAGCGCTTTTCGAGTTCAACGCAGCGATCCAGGAGTTTTTCCACCAGGGGGTTGCCGTGCGCCCCTTCGGCGATCTTCTTGAGGCGCAGGCGGTGGTTTTTTTTGAGCTTCCGCAGTTTTACGGGCTTTTCGAGGTAGTCGTTGAAGATATACGGGTTGCGGTCGATGATGAAATAATCGCCGATGACCTCGAATAGGAGCTTGGCGCTCCTGCCGGTCACCCGTTCCTCCCTCAGGGTGTTGAGTATCTGCCAGACTTCCTCGTCGAAATACTTGAGGATGATTTCCCTGTCGGAAAAGGAGGTATAGTTATAGGGGATTTCCCTGAATTTGGTGTCTTTTTTCATCGAATACACATATAATGCGGTACACGTTCATCGGACCATCTCCATAATTCAAGAAAATTATCGGGGTGAGCGATAAATCGGGATGTCCCGCGGCCCGAACCCGCCTCGCACCCTCTGTGACATAATTCTTCAGTATGAAAATTTTATTGGCAAAAAGACGAAAACGGCAGTATCTTAACATTATAATAAAAAACTTGTGATTATTATAAATTTGAGATATTATCATTGACAATTATCGGGTGGTACCCACTTTCATCCCTCAATTGTAACTTCTTTTTCAGATACTGTCGTAACGGAGTGTACCATGTATTTTGATTACATTTTTCTTGTTTCTTCTTTTATAGTGATTTTCTGCTCGGCGGTGTACCTGCTCGCCTACCAGGAAAGGAAAGAAACCGAAAAGCTCGCGGATACCAGCTACCCGGGCGTGTCGATAGTCGTCCCCATGTGGAACGAGAGCAAGACCATCGCGGCCACCCTCGACTCCCTCATCACCATGCACGACACCTACAAGGGCCTGATGGAGATAATCGTCATCGACGACGCCTCAACGGATGACAGTTTCTCCATAGTCGAGGACTACACCAGGAAGCACGATTACATCCGGCTGTTCATGAAAGCCGGCGAAAAGGGCAAAAGCGAAAGCCTCAACCAGGGCTTCAGGGTGGCAAACTACGAGATAGTCGGCTGCGTCGACGCGGACTCCTATCCCAGCCCCCAGGCGCTCAACCACATAGTGAAGGAGTTCCAGGACCCGGAGGTGGGGGCCGTCACCACCAAGCTCGTGGTCAACAATCCCAGGAACATGGTCGAGTGGTTCCAGCATATAGAATACGTCTACTCCAACTTCATCCTCATGGCCATCGATTCGCTCGACGCTGTGTTCATCACCCGCGGCCCCCTGAGCCTCTACAGGAAGGACGTGATGATGCAGATAGGCGGTTTCCTGCCTGCGCACAAGACGCCCACCGAGGACATGGAGATCACCTTCAGGATTCGCAAGGCGGGCTACAAGATAAAAGGCTCCAAAAAGGCCAAGGTCTACACGTCGGTCATGACCACCTGGAAGACCCTCTTCTGGCAGAGGATGCGCTGGAACCGCGGGACGCTCATCAACTTCTGGATGCACCGCGACATGATGCTCGACTCCAAGTTCGGCATGTTCAGCATGTTCGTGTTCCCCACCTCGACGCTGATGATCGCCATGATCGGGGTGATAGTGGTCTACCTCGTATCCAAGACCGCGAGCTTCGTCTTCGACCACCTCGCGGCGCTGTACTGGACAATCGCCTCGGGCCAGGTGCCCGATTTCACAAGGGCGCTCGACACGTTCATGAGCGGCTCCTATTTCACAACCCCCTACCACCTGCTGCTCGTACTGGCCGTGTTCATCATCTTCTTCCTGGTGAACGGATTCGGGTTCGTCGAGAGCCGCGAGCGCTTCAGGCTGAAGTATTTCGTCATGCTGATAGCGACGCCGTTCATCTATAACCCGGTCCTCCTGTTCTTCTGGGTATCGGCGTTCTTTCTCCAGACCACCAAGTACAGCGTAAGGTGGCGGTAATGAGCTCCAGCAAGACGAGCCTCATCTGGAAGGCGCTTGCCATCACCTTCAGCATAATGTTTTTCTCCCTGCTCTTCGCGCAGATGATCTACAACAAGCGCGTCAACCAGCTGGACGAGGGAATCGGCCAGCTGCGCAACGAGATGAACGAGGAGAAGCTGTTCTTCGCGTTCTCGGAGCAGTTTTCGGGCGACACCAACATCTGCAGGACCATCGAGACCTACATGGGAGGCCTTTCCAACAAGGTTTTCCAGACCGGCAGGCATATCGAGAAGGTCTACAAGGAGGAGCACAACCTGGAGAAGTTCAAGGTCATCCAGAAGGACTGGGTGTATCTCAACGTTGAGCTCTGGCTGCGGTTGTTGAAATACAACAACGTGTGCGCCAAGAAGCGGAACTACATCCTCTACTTTTATCCGTACGACTGCAACGAGTGCGCTCCCTATTCCAACACCCTCAACAAGCTCAACAGGGAGTACGGCGACGAGCTGTGGCTTTTCTCCATACCCGCGGAGATCGATATCAAGATGGTGAGCATCATGAAGAACCACTTCGGGATCAAGGACCTGCCGGCCGTCGTGATAAACGGCAAGCTCATCTCGGGCGATAACGTTCCGGAGCTTATCGAGAAGACCTTTCCGAAGTCGAAAGACGTGAAGAAGAAAGACTAGTCGCCGTTTTCGAAGAGGCCCCGCTGCTCTTCCCGCTCCAGCTTGATATTGAACTCAATCCCCAGATGATCGTACGCCAGGCGGGTCGCCACGCGGCCCCTCGGCGTACGTTTCAGCAGGCCGGCCTGCACGAGGAACGGCTCGTAGAAGTCCTCCAGAGTATCGATCTCTTCTCCCACGGAAATCGCGACGGTTTTGACGCCCACGGGGCCTCCGTCGTACTTGTTGATAATCGTCGACAGTATCGACCTGTCCATTTCATCGAGCCCCAGGCCGTCTATGTCCAGTTTCTCCAGTGCAAAGCGGGCGATCTCCATATCAATGAGCTTCCTTCCCTGGACCACGGAAAAATCAGCCACCCTTTTGAGCAGCCTGTTGATGATGCGCGGAGTCCTGCGCGACCGCCCCGCTATCTCCATCGCGGCGTCGCTGTCAATGCCGGTGTTGAGGATCCCGGCGGTTCTCATCGCTATCTCCCTGAGGTCCTCCTGCTCGTAATAGTTGAGCCGCAGCGGTATGCCGAACCTGTCGCGGAGGGCCGCCGTGAGGAGCCCCGTCCTGGTCGTCGCGCCGATCAGCGTGAAAGGAGCGAGGTTGATCCGTATCGATTTCGCCGCCATCCCCTGGCCTATGATGATGTCGATGGCGCGGTCCTCCATCGCCGGATAGAGTATTTCCTCCACCGAGGGCGAGAGCCTGTGGATTTCGTCGATAAAGAGGACGTCGTTCTCCTCCAGCGCGGTGAGTATGGAAGCAAGGTCGCCGGTCTTGTCTATGACTGGCGCAGAGGTGGTCTTGATGTTCACTCCCAGCTCGTGTGCGATGATGTACGCGAGAGTGGTCTTGCCCAGTCCGGGAGGGCCCGCCAGCAGGACATGATCGAGGGGCTTCTTCCGCATCCTGGAGGACTGGATGAACACGGCGAGGTTTTCCACGATCTTCTTCTGCCCTACGAACTCGCCCAGGTTCCGCGGCCTCAGGGACTTTTCGAAATCGTCCTCGCCGCTTTTCCGCGCGTCCACCAGGCGGGAAAGGTTTTCCGTGCCGTCAGTCACTTCTTTGCCGATTCTTCGTAGTTCTGGATAGCTTTTATTATCGCGTCCGGGGATTTCATGGTAAACAGGTTCTCGCGCAGCGCATCGTTGTTCATCAGTTTGGCTATGTTGGCGAGGGTCTTGATGTGCTGGGTGAGCTTGTTTTTGGGAACCAGCAGGAGGATCGCGATTCTCACTGGAAGATTGTCCACCGAGTCGAAATCAACGCCGGATCTGCAGGTGGCCAGGATGATGATGATATCGTTGATTTTGTCGGTAGTGCAGTGGGGTATGGCAACCCCCTTGCCGATACCGGTACTCATTGACTTTTCCCGCTCCACCAGGGAGGACCTGACCGTCTCCTGATCCGCGGCGTTCAGCTCCCCGTTCCTGACGGCGAGCTCCAGCATCTCGTTGATGAGGTCCCACCGGTTCTTGGCCCGAGGATTGGTGATGATGTTCGCTTTTTTTATGCTGCTCGAGAGGATCATGATGTAATGGGTTTCCCCGTCAGTGATATCTTATTACCTGGGTGCTTTTCGGGACGGACAGGGTCAAATCCTTTGCCGCAATAGTACCGGGATTGAATTTCAGCGAGTTGAACATGATGCTGATCCTGTCACCGGACTGCAATGATATAAAACGGATTGTCTTATAGTAAAGCATATTATTGTTCTTCACGGGATTTTCAAGATAGAACTCCATCTTGTCCTTGGTAACCTTGTCGAGCAGTAGTATCTTACCGGGAATATCGCCCTTCATAGAGATGGTCTCATACTGGCCGGAATTTTCAAGTATAATATAATATTCATTTTCGGAGCCCGTCTTGGCGTCCTGCTGCTCCACTCCCTGTTTCACGGTGTACCCCGGAATCAGCGGTATTTTCCCGGATGCGAGACTGCTCAAGAATTCGTAATTTATGCGAACCCCCGTGTAATTTTTCAGATCTATGGTATCGGCATTGTCCAGATATATCTTCTTGTCCACGGGGAGGTAAAACTTCAGCGTCCTGTCGTCCTGGAGGATAACGGTCAGCGGGCTCCTGAACACGCTGTCAAGGAACGACACTTTCATCTTTTTTACATCACGGCTGAACACCACGTCACCGAGGGACTTAAACTTCTTGTTGTTCCCCATCCTTCCCTCGACGACAAAATTCGCCCTGAAGGACCTGGGGGCGTTCGAATTTATCTCCTCGATCTTCCCCATCATCGAGCGAACACGCGTCGTATCGGCGTGCACGGCCCCGCGTTCGGTTTCTACCGTCCTTCCGGCGCACGCACCCAGCCAGCACAGCGCGGCGCTCATCACCACATACGTCACTACGCGAAATAGCATTGCCCACCTCTGAAATTGGCATCCCGCCTACGGCATTGAATGCGTTTTGATTTTATTCTGTATTTCACGAGAATCCTTCAGCTTCAGCGACTTTTTCCAGTAATTGACGGCGTCTTCCCGCCGCCCCGTTTTAAGAAATGCGTCCCCTATGTGGTCGAAGACCACGGGATCGGGGGCGCCCTCCCTTTCGAGTTCCCTCTCCGCCTCGAGAAGTTTCCCCAGGGCTTCCTGGTACTTCCCCTGCCGGTAATAGACCCAGCCGAGTGAATCGATATACGCGCCGTTACCCGGTTCGAGCTCCAGGGCCTTTTCAACCAGTTTTACGGAGGTATCCAGAAGCATGTTCCTGTCGGCATACAGGTACCCGAGGTAGTTATATGCCCGGGAATTTTTCGGATTGATCCGAATGGCCTTCTTGAGCGAGTCTATCGTATCAGGTATCTTCCGCAGCTTTTCCTGCACGGTCGCGAGGTAAAAGTAATAGAGGTCGTCTTCCTTCAGGCTGATCGCCTTTTTCATGTGGATTTCAGCCTGATGGTATTTTTCGCTGTAGGTGTAAGTCAGCCCCTTGAGAAAATAGTTGTTGGAGTCCCCGGGCTCCAGCCTTATGGCCCGGTCAAAGTACTCCATCGCCCGGTCATACCTGTTTTTCTGCGAGTTCAGGTATCCCAGGTGCGCGAGTATCTTGCTGTTTTCCTTCAGCTCGTTCGATTTCATGTAATGGAGCTCCGCCATCTCCATCATGTTTTTCTCTTCGTAAATCCTGGCGAGGTACGTGTAGATTTCCGGAATGCCGTCCCTGATGGAAAGCGCCTTGAGAAGCGCCTTCCTGGATTCATCGAAGAGGCCCACGTTGTGCAGGAGAATCCCCGCAGTGAAATACTCCGCAAGGGCGTTGTCCTTCTGTTTCTGCCGCAGGTAGGTGTTTCCCAGGGCCATGTGCGGCGAAATGTAGCGCGGATATTTTTTTATGATAAACTTCAGTACTCCCTCCGTCTCGCTGTCCCGGTGCAGCATTTCGAACATAAGGGCCTTTGACAGCAGGCCGTCCTGCGACATTTCCGCCGATGCCTTGCGCAGGTGAGGCAGCGCAGCCAGTTCATCCCTCAGGTAATGGATTCTCCCCAGGTACGAATTCAGCCGGGTGTTCTCCGGAAAGTTCTCACGGTACGCGTCGATGTATCTCTTCGCCTCATCGAGCCTGTAATAATCCATCAGCATCGTAATCAGAATCTGGTACGACGACTGGCTGGCGGGATTGAGTTCTATCGCCTTCCTGAAGTGCTCCATGGAAGCGTCGTGATCGCCCTTCCTGTACAGGATATACCCAGCATAGTAGTGGGAGTATTCCCTGTAGTAGTCATCCACGGACTGGTCTTTCGATAATTCAATTATCCTGGTGTAATGCGCAAGGGCTTTGTCCTGGTCCTTGAGCTTGTTGTAATACAGGTTGCCCAGGGAGTAATGCGCGTTCACCATGCCCGGGTGAACCTCCAGCAGCGATTCCATGACCCGCGCGGCCTTTTCGTGTTCATTCAGCCTCATCTGCGTGCTGTACGACAGGAGATACGGCTTCACGAACCGCCTGTCCTGTTCGATGGAAAGCATGGCGTACTGGTTGGCCTTTTCGAAATTCATCAGGTGGAAATAGCAGCCGGCGATCTGGAAATAGATCCTGTGGAGCTCCTTTTTCGTGGCTGCAGCCCGGAGGAAACTATCTATCGCCTTGTTGTAGTCCTTCTCCGACTTGTAGAACAAACCCATGCTGTAGGCGTGCCAGTCCGCCTCACGGATATGCGTATCACCCCGTCCCGCCGTTTCCTGGGAAAACGCTCTCCCGTTAAAGCAGGCGCACAGCAGGGTGATAAAGACCGCGACTTGTATCGTAGTACTCGCCATCTACTACAGCGTCCCCCGTTTCCCGGTATCATTACCCCAAACCACGAAACCATCAATTGTGCCGGGAAGGTGATAAAAATTCAAACTAATTAATAGTCCCATTTTATAAAACAACGCCACCAAGTTCGATGTAAAACGTGCGCTGTGTATACTAAAAAATCTTTAAATATTCTGCGTATGATGTAACATTGGCGTAAATGTGGCTACTTTTAGTATACAGCATAATAAACAGATGTCCAGTGAGGTAATGAGATGATGCCAATGATAGACCCTCTGTATATAATTATAATGGCCCCTGTTCTGATCCTTTCGCTCTGGGCTTCGATTCGGGTGAAAACCACTTTCAAGAAATATTCCCAGGTAGGCTCACGCTCGGGGATGACCGGCGCCGAGGTGGCCAGGCTGATACTCCACCAGAACGGGCTTGGCAACGTGGACGTGGTCGAAACCTCCGGCTTCCTTTCCGACCACTACGATCCCCGCGCCAGGGTGGTCCGGCTCTCACCGGATGTGTACAGAAGCGCGTCCATTTCGGCGATAGGAGTCGCAGCGCACGAAACCGGGCACGCGATACAGCATTCCAGTCACTACTCGCCACTGATGCTCCGGAACACCATGGTCCCCGTGGCGTCCATCGGATCGAACATGTCCTGGATCATCATTTTCGCGGGTCTGCTCCTCCAGATGGCGAACCTGCTCCTGGTGGGCATAGTCCTTTTCACCGCGGTGGTGGTGTTCCAGATGATCACGCTGCCCGTGGAGTTCAACGCGTCCACCAGGGCGAAGCAGGTTCTCGCGACATACGGCGTCCTCAGTTCGAATGAACTCGCGGGAGTGAACAAGGTCCTCTCCGCTGCCGCCATGACATACGTGGCCGCCGCGGCGTCGTCGGTCGCGACGCTGCTGTATTACCTGCTTCGCTTTTTCCTGTTGAGCAGGGATGAGTGATATCGGGCGGAGTCGCTCTTCATTGCAATGAGTGAGCATGCAACACGGGCCCGGAAATATCCGGGCCCGTGTTTTTTTGATTCACCAATTAGTTCCCTGTCGCGACAGAAAACATGTTGCTTTATCACACGACATTTAGAATAATTACATCATGGGTTTGATACAGTCCATCCCGGCGTTGACGGCTTCTCTCTTCCGGAGGATTATGCACCGGTCGGTCAGGGCGCTGGTCCGTGTGAAGGATTTTTTCGCGAAGGATCTCCGGTACGCCTTCAGGAACTTCGAACAGCACAACGGCGAGCTCTCAACCTGCGCGATGGCGTTTTTCCTGCTCATCTCGTTCATCCCGGTGTCCCTCGTCATCATATCCGCCCTGAGTTTCTTCTATGTTTCCGAGGACCTGGCGGCGAGCGTCTACCTCCAGCAGGTGAAAAACCTCCTGCCCACCATACAGATGGACCGGTTCATGTCGAGCATAGACCGTGTCGTGTACCAGAAGCGGTATCTGGCCCTCATCTGGATACCGTTCCTCTTCTGGTGGGGAAGCCTTGTGTTCGACATCGTGGAACGCGCGCTCGAATTCGCGTTCCGGATCGGACAGAGCAGGAAATACTGGAAGGCGAAGATCCGCCACTTCATCATCATCATCGGCATTAGCCTTTTCGCGGTGGTACTCACGTTGTTCTCGAATGTGATCGCCATCATCAAGAACGAAATCATCGCCGAGTTCATAGGGAAGAACCTTCCGGACCTGAGGATCTTCGGCACCAATGCCATCACCCTCATCCAGGCGCCGCTCATACTGCCGGCCATCCTCACCCTCTCCATCAACACGTTTATGATCTTTCTGCTCTACAAGTTCGTGCCGCCGCGCAAGCTCGACAATATATCGATGTTCAAGGGCGCACTCTTCGCGTCGTTCAGCTACGAAGTGGTGAAGTTTTTCTTTTCCTACTACATCACCAGGATAAACGACTACACGTCGATATTCGGATCCCTGAGCGTCGTGGTGATCCTGATGATATGGATCTGGTACACCTGCTTTCTCTTCGTTATCGGGGCGGAGATGGCGTGGGTCTTCTACGAGAACAAACACGCGGAGCCGTGACGCTGCGTCTTACCGTGCTTTGAACGCAGACATCCGGAAATCGTCGATGATGGAAGCGGCCGTCTCGCGGACCTTCAGGATCGCTCCGTAGGACGTGTGCCGCGAGAAGTTATCCAGGATCTTCTTTTTTTTATCACCCTCGAAATACGGCCTGTCGAACTTCAGCGGAAGCTCCCAGTCGGCGTTCTTCACCTGAAGCAGCGCGTCCAGCATGTCGATCAGCTCGTGGAGGGCGAACGCCGCCTCCTTCAAGTAGTCGTTCCGGTCCTTCTCCACTTCCAGTTCGGTCACGCCGCGGCGGTCCAGGACCAGGGCGTGGTCCTCAATCCTCTTCGGGTGTTTCTTTCCCCGGGGCGTGAAGAGGAAATCGAGCTTCTCCTCGACGCGCGCCGCCCTGGACCTGTACGGCTCCTCCTTGAGGATGTAGGGGATG
>JAGODF010000373.1 GCA_017998375.1 Spirochaetota bacterium | reverse complement strand
GTGGCACGAGAACAGCAATATCTGATGCCTATCTGCCAGAGCCGAGAGCACGGCCATGACTCCTTCCAGTCTCTTGTCGTCATATTGGAGGAAGGAGTCATCGAGGAAGAGAGGAAAGCCGTCCTTGAGTTCGTACGCTACCGGGTTAACCGTCACCCGGTCCTTGATGATCGCCTTGATGGTGTTGCCCAGGAGAAATACCGCCGCAAGGGAAATGAGCGCGAATTTCGCGTAATACGTGATACGGGTCACCTGGTATCGCGTTAGGGGAATTCCGTTCATTTTTTCCTTCCTCCGAGAATTTCGGATTTTTTCGCGGCAGCCTCGACGGCATCCATGAGTATGCCGGAAAAACCCGCGCGTTCGAGGCAGTGGACCGCCTCAATGGTGCTGCCACCAGGCGAGGTCACCATCCCCCGCAGGGCCATCGGCTCGGCACCAGTTTCGAGCACCATTTTCGCCGCGCCCAAAAGCGTCTGTGCGGCCAGTACCACGGCGCGGTCCCGGGGAACGCCGAGCTTCACCGCGCCGTCGGCCATTGCCTGTATTACCGTGAACGCGTAAGCAGGCCCGCATCCCGACACGGCGGTGACCGCGTCCATGAGTTTCTCCGGGAGTATCATGGTCTTGCCCACTGCGGCAAAAATTTTCTCCGCCCGATCCAGCATCTCCACGCTCACATCGTTTCCTGGGGCGAGGACCGTCATTCCCTCCCCCACGAGGGCCGGCGTGTTGGGCATCACCCTCACCACGTGGCTCCCGGCGCCCGCCGCTTCCTCGATTGAAGAGATACTCACTCCGGCGGCGATCGAGAGTATGATTTTACCCTTGAGCTTCGGCGCCAGTTCCTTCACGAGCCGGCCGACGACATCGGGCTTCACGGCCAGTATCACCGAGTCGGAGATTTCACAGAGCTCGGCGGCCGTGGCACAGAACCGCGCGCCGGTCTTCTCCTTCAGCAGTTTCGCCTTCGCTTCGTCTACATCGTGGAACGCAACGGCGGATGCCCCGATCTTCTCCGAAAGACCGGCTACGATGGCGCCGCCCATGTTTCCCGCGCCCACGCATCCGGTTATATGTGATTCAACACTGGTCATGTCAGTTCCTGCTGCCGAAAATCGCGGTGCCTATCCGCACCATGGTTGCCCCTTCCTCGACGGCGATGCGGTAATCCGACGACATCCCCATCGACAGCTCCTTCATGTGCGTCCCGAGCCACCCGTTGATCTTCGCGAGCAGCTCTCGCAGCATTGCGAAGGAGGCCCTGACGGCGGACTCATCGTCCGTGAGCGGACCTATCGTCATCAGACCCAGGAGCTCTATATTGCGAAGCCCCAGGATAGCGCGGCACAGATCCAGGGCGCCGTCCGGCGTCACGCCCGCCTTCGACTCCTCGCCCGACGTGTTCACCTGGGCAAGGACCTTCTGCACCTTGCCAGCCCTGCGCGCCTCCTCGTCCACCTTTTCAGCGGTTCCAATCTTATCGATTGAATGAATCACGTCGAAAAGCCGGACCGCGTCCCTCGCCTTGTTGGACTGGAGATGCCCCACGAGATGGAAGGCGAAATCGCCCTTCAGTTCGGGGATCTTCGCCTTCGCCTCCTGTATCCTGTTCTCCCCGAAGAGGCGAATCCCGCCGTCAATCGCCTCCTGGACCACGGAGGCGGATACCGTCTTGCTCACAGCGACGACGCGAATCCCTTCGGGATCCCTGCCGGCTCCAAGGGCCGTTTCACGCACGAAGCCCGTTATCCGGCTATAGTTCTCCCCTACCGTGATCATACCCGCGTTCATCCCGGCTTACCCCGCGCTCCACATGCGGGATGCGCGCAGGCAACCACGATTCGTTTCCCGTAATTGTGAACGATATATCCGCGCCCGTGCCGGCGGAATGCCGGTTTCCCGAAAACTGTATTTTTTAGCGCGGAAAAGCTCACAATTATTGTGACACTAACACAGTCAATGCGTCAAGTATAATTACTTTTTAATGTCGATGATTTTGTATATAATTGGCGCGATCAAACGCATGCAGCCATGCGGCGATATGCACCGCATCCTCACTTGAAAAGCCCGGTGGGGCGGCAAAAAAAGGACTTGCCGGGGATATTGATACAATTATTCTATTGACTAATATTGAACTTCACTATCACCACATACGTCAATATGGAAAAATCACAGGGTATTTACTGAATTCACGCACAATGAACACAACGACCGCCGATATTATCTTTTCCCTTCTGCCCTTCATAGTGCTTACGGGCGCATGGATACTCTCCCTGATCATTTTCGCGTTCGTGTATCCGAAACGAGAAAGAACCCCGAATGTCCTCGAAAGGGAGCACCCCTCCTTTCTCGGCGCCTTTTTGCGCGAATGGTCGGTCTGGGTGCTGCGTCCGCCGCTGCTTCTTTTCAAGGCGATGGGGCTCACTCCCAACATGATCACGGCGATATCGCTCGCGCTGGGCTTTGTGTCCGCGTACTACTACTTCCTCGGCCGCTTCGCCACCGCCGGGTGGATACTCGTGGCCAGCGGCGCCCTCGACATGATAGACGGAAGCCTCGCCCGCATGACCAACAGGGTCAGCAAGGAGGGCGCCTTCTTCGATTCATGCTCCGACCGCTACAGCGAGTCCGCAATACTCACCGGCATCGCGCTCTATTTCGCCCCGCTGCGCACCATCACGGTTTTCGGGGAAAACACCTGGCTCTGGCTCATACTTCTCTGCATCCTCGCCATGACCGGCTCGCAGATAGTGAGCTACGCGAAAGCGCGCGGCGAAGCCGTGGGATTCTCCACCAACATGGGCCTCATGCAGAGGGCCGAAAGGATCGCGGTTCTCGCAATCGCCTCGGCGTTCTATCCGTTTTTCAGGCTGCTCCTGGTCCCCCGCGGCATCGACGAGCACTGGCCTATACTCATCGCGCTCATTTTGCTGGCGGTACTCACCAACTACACCGCCGTCACCCGCATAGTCATCATCTTCAGGGCGATAAGGCGGTCCGGCGCGGGCAATGCCTAGGACTTTCTGCATCAAGACGCTGGGCTGCAAACTCAACCAGTACGAATCGTCACTCATGGCCCACCGGTTCATCTCCCGGGGATGGGAGGCCGTGGAATTCGGTCGTGAGGCCGACGTGGTCATTATCAACACCTGCACCGTGACGGACCGGAGCGACCGCAAGTGCCGGGGATACATCCGCCAGGGAGCGCGCTTCTCCAGTCGGGGAGGCGTCATCGTCACAGGATGCCTCGCCGAAGCGCGGCGCGAGGACCTGCTGGCCATGCCGGGAGTCCTTGCCGCGCTCACCAACGCGGAGAAGGACGATATCGTCCTCCACGCGGAGCGGCTCCTCGGCGCGGATCCCACCCGCGACGCGCCACCGGATATCGACACGCCGCTCCCATTCCTGCACACGCGCGGATTCCTGAAAATACAGGACGGCTGCGACAACCGCTGCAGCTATTGCATCGTCCCCTCGGTGCGGGGCCGGGCCAGGAGCCGCGGCTTTGACGAGGTGCTCGACCACGCCCGGACGCTCATACGCACCGGGTGTCCCGAGCTGGTCCTCACCGGCATCACCATCGGCAACTACTCCGACAAAGGCGGTGACCTGGCCTCGCTCGCGGAGGCCATCGCCGGGCTGGAGGGCGACTTCAGGCTGCGCATAACGTCGATCGAGCCGAACCACGTAACGG
>JAGODF010000372.1 GCA_017998375.1 Spirochaetota bacterium | reverse complement strand
TGTGAAAGGATTGTACTGTTGTTATTTTAATACTAATATCGGTATTCTGTGGATTATGTCTTTATGGTTATTATTAATTTTTTTTTGTCTCATAAGAAATAAAGTTTGCCGGCATAAGCGACATAACCGGCGGGATATGCGGCCATCCAGCCTTGGCGCGACCGAGGGTAATTCTCGCGGGAAAAGAATGATCAGGCAGGTACATGCATCAGGAATGGCGCGAAAGGCGCCGGCACATCATTCGTAGCGCAGGGCCTCGATGGGTTTGAGCTCCGCGGCCTTGCGCGCCGGGTAGTAGCCGAAGAAAATTCCCACGGCGAAGGCAAAAAGGAAGGAAACGACAATGGACATGGGCGATATGATGAAGGGCCACTTGAGGAAAAATATGATGAGATAGTACCCGGTGAGCCCCAGTGCAATGCCCACGATCCCGCCCACCGAGCTGAGGGTCACCGACTCGATGAGAAACTGGAGCAGGATATCCCTCCTTTTCGCGCCGATGGCCATCCGGATCCCGATTTCCCGGGTCCGCTCGCTCACCGACACCAGCATGATGTTCATGATCCCTACCCCTCCCACGAAGAGCGAGATGAGGGCGATGCCGGCCAGGAGTATCGCCAGGGTCTTGGAAATGTCCTCTGCGACCCGCAGCTGCTCCTTGCTGGTCTTGGTCTTGAAGTCGTCGGCCTCACCGGCGGGAATGCTGTGCACCCGCCGGAAGTACTGGCGGACCGTTTCGACCGTTTCCGGGAGCAGGCTCTCGGCGTGCGTGGCGATATAGATCTCGTCGAAATTGTTCTGGTTTCGCATGCGCGTCGCCGCCGTCGTGAAGGGAATGATCATCACGTTGTCGTAGTCCCTGCCGGAGAAGGACGACCCCTGCTCCACGAGGACACCGATCACCTGGAACGGGACGCCCCGGATGATGAGGGTCTGTCCCAGCGGGTCCGAGCCGCCGAAAAGCTCGGTGGCCACAGTGGACCCCAGAATCACCACCTTGGCTATCGACATGATTTCCAGCTCGGTGAAATAACGGCCGTTCAGCAGGTTCCACTCCTTGATCAGGAAGAAATCGTTGTTCACGCCGAAAATGCGGCTGAGCATGTTCCGGTTCAGGTAAACCACCGGGACATACGAGTCGTAAATGACCGGCGATATGTATTTCACCTGGTCGATGCGCCGGAGGTTCTCTATGTCGCGCTCCACGAGGTGCTTTTTCGACTGGTACACGGAAAGGGCGTTTGTGCCGAAGGTCGTTATCTTGTCGCGCACGGCGACACGGGCGCTGTTGCCCATCCCCACCATGACGATGACGGACGATACGCCTATGATGATGCCCACGCTCGTCAGCGACGAGCGCATCTTGTTCTTGTTGATGGCGCGGACGGCGGTGAGAAAGGAGTTCTTGAAGTTCATTTCCGCCGCCCCGCCGCCTTTTTTCTGGCGCCCTTCGGGACCGGGGCGTCCTCTATAATAAGCCCGTCGCGGAAGACTATCTTCCTGTCGGAAAACTCGGCGATGTCCGGCTCGTGGGTCACCAGGATGATGGTGATGCCGGTTTCCCGGTTGAGGCCGGTGAATATGTCCATGATCTCGTTGGAATTCTTCGTGTCCAGGTTGCCGGTGGGTTCGTCGGCCAGGATGATGGCGGGATCGTTGATGAGTGACCGCGCGATGGCGACGCGCTGCTGCTCTCCCCCCGAGAGCTTGCTCGGATGGTGGTGTTCCCTTCCGGAGAGGCCCACCATCGACAGGAGCTTCCTCGCTTTTTCGCGCATCTCGCGCACGGTCACGCCGCCCTTGTACATGAGCGGAAGCTCCACGTTCTCAAGCGCGGAGGTCCTGGACAGGAGGTTGAAGCCCTGGAACACGAAACCGATTTTCTTGTTGCGGATTTCGGCCTTCTCGTTGTGGGTGAGGGAACTGCAGTCTATACCGTCCAGTATGTACGTGCCGGAAGTGGGCGTGTCGAGGAAACCAAGCATGTTCATGAATGTCGATTTCCCCGAGCCTGACGACCCCATGATGGAGATGAACTCGCCCCTGGCCACTCCGAGTGAAACCCCCTTGAGGGCCTTGACGCTCACCTCCTCGCTCAGCTTGTATATCTTGACGAGCTCCTGTATGTCGATTATCTTACTTGGCATACCCTGAAAGCTCGTCCTTCGTCTCGAAATGTTTCTGCACGCTCACCAGCACCTTATCCCCCTGGGAGAGACCGCCACCGGTAATCTCGGTAAACTGATCGCCCATCAGGCCTGTCTTCACCTCGGTCCGCACCACCGGCAGCTCCTGGATGATGCCGGTCTGCTTCTTCCAGATGAATTTCTTGCCGGGCACATCGGGAACCTTCACCGGCGACACGATGAACGCCTGGTTCGGCACGCGCAGCACGTTCTTCATGTGCCCCACCACGATGGTCGCTGTGGCGGTCATGCCGGGCTTGAGAAGAAGCTCCGAGTTGTCGCAGATGACGACGGACTGGTAGGTCACGACGGCGCCCTGGACCGTGGGGTTGATGCGCACCTGGCTGATGGAACCGGTGAACTTTTTCTCCGGGTACGCGCTCACCGAGAAGGAAACATTCTGCCCCGTCTTGATGTTCCCGATGTCGGACTCGTCCACGTTGATCATCAGTCGCATCCGGCTCAGGGTCTCCGCTATCACGAAGAACACCTTGCCCGCGGGATACACTCCGCGCGGCTCAATCTCGCGTGATACGACGATGCCCGATACCGGCGCGGTGATCCTCGTGAACCCTCGCTCCTTCATGGCTATTTCGTACTCCAGCTTGGTCTGCCGGTACACCGACAGGACCTTCTGGTAATTGAGCTCCGCGACCTCCATCTCCCGGCGGGAGATGAGCTTCTCCTGGAGAAGCTCGTTCTTACCCTCCAGCGTGCGCCGCACCTCTTCAAGGTCGAGTTTCGCGCGCTCGTACTGTCGCTCCGCCCTGAGTATCTTGTGTTCCACCTCGGTGGCGTCGATGACCGCGAGGATCTGGCCGCGTCCCACGTTCTTGTTGAAGTCGGTGTGCACGGAGTTCACCGCGCCCCCGATGCGGCTCAGCACCAGTTGGGGCTCAAAAACTTCCAGTTTTCCGGTGACGGATATCGACTTTATGACGTCGCCCCGCGCAGCATCCTCGTAGCGATAGATGACATCGACGTTACGGCTGCAGCTCTTTATCCAGAAATAAAGAAGCACGCAGAGCACGACTGCAACGGCAATGTATATGATCTTCCGGGTGGTCAGTTTCGTTTGCATAGGAACTCCTCTTTCACGCCGACGATATGCGACAGCTCGGCGAGAGTGGTCATGTAGTCATACTGGGCCTTTACCGACGCCAGCTGCGAGTTCAGCAGGGAAAGCTCCGCGTCCCTCACGTCGAGCTGGGTGCTCACCCCGCTCTCGTAGTAGCGCTGCGTGAGCGTCATGTGCTTTTCGGCGTTGCCCACCATGAGCTTCGACATGCTCACCTGCTTGGTGAGCTCTATCATGAAATGGTAATTGGCGCGTATCGCGCTCTTCACGGTAAGGTGAAGCTTTTTCTCATCGTAGAGGGTGGTGTTGTATTCCGCCATCGCCCTGTCGACCCTGCCGCTTATCGCCCCGCCCGAATAGACCGGGACGCTCGCCGTGAATCCGGCATGGAAAGTCGGGTCCCAGTTGTTGCCGCGGGCCCCCTCCTCCAGCCC
>JAGODF010000371.1 GCA_017998375.1 Spirochaetota bacterium | reverse complement strand
CCCCGGAGAACGCGGCGGTGATGAAGCGCCTGGGCTATTCGGACATGCAGCTGGGCGTGCTCTCCGACAGGGAGAACCTGGCCGCGCTTTCAAGGAAGGGGCCGGAGTTCCAGCGCGACTACTCGCGCGCCCTGAAGCTGAAGGAGCGGGAGGTGCGGGAGTTTCGTTTATCCCGCGGCATAGTTCCCGGCTACCGGCTGGTGGACACCTGCGGCGGCGAGTTCGAGGCCTACACGCCCTACTACTATTCCGCGTACGACGCGGAGGACGAGGCGAAGGCCTCGGCCGGGCGGAAGGTGATGATCATCGGCGGTGGGCCCAACCGCATAGGGCAGGGGATCGAGTTCGACTACTGCTGCTGCCACGCCTCGTACGCACTGCGGGACCTGGGCATCGAGTCGATCATGGTCAACTCCAATCCCGAGACCGTCTCCACCGACTACGATACCTCCGACCGGCTCTACTTCGAGCCGCTGACGCTCGAGGACATCCTCCATATATATAGAAGCGAAAAACCGGAGGGGATGATAGTGCAGTTCGGCGGGCAGACGCCGCTCCGCCTCGCCCGGGCGCTGGAGGAGAACGGGGTCAAGATTCTCGGTACTTCGCCCGATTCTATAGACAGGGCGGAAGACAGGGAGCGTTTCGCCGAGGTGGTGGAAAAGCTCCGGCTGCGCCAGCCCGAGAACGGGATTGCCTTCAACCGCGCCGAGGCCGTTGCCGTTGCCACGAGGATAGGATATCCGGTGCTGGTGCGTCCCTCCTACGTGCTGGGGGGGCGCGCGATGTCCATCATCTACGACGAGGAGAGCCTGGTGGAGTACATCCGGACCGCGGTCCAGCTCTCGCCGGAGCACCCCATCCTGGTGGACCGGTTCCTGGAGGACGCGTTGGAGATAGACGTGGACGCCGTGAGCGACGGGGAGACCGTCTTCATAGGCGCCATCATGGAGCACATAGAGCAGGCGGGCGTGCATTCCGGGGACTCGGCCTGCATCATCCCCACGATGTCGCTCGCGGACAGCATGATAGAAGAAATCACGAACACCACCAGGGACCTAGCGCTGGAGCTCGGCGTGCGCGGCCTCCTGAACATACAGTTCGCCGTCAAGGACGGCAGGCTTTTCGTGATAGAGGTGAACCCCCGGGCGTCCCGCACGGTGCCCTTCGTCTCGAAGACCACGGGGGTGCCCCTGGCGAAGGTCGCCGTCAGGGTGATGCTCGGGGAAAAGCTCGCGGGCCTGGGGCTGGTGAAGCGCGTGGTTCCGCCCTACGTGAGCGTCAAGGAGGCGGTCCTGCCGTTCAAAAAGTTTCCGGGCGTCGACACGCTCCTCTCCCCGGAGATGAAATCAACGGGCGAGGTGATGGGGGTGGCGCGCAACTTCGGCGAGGCCTACTTCAAGGCGGAGATGGCCGCCGGCGACACGCTGCCGCAGCAGGGGACCGTGTTCCTCAGCATCAACCAGCAGACGAAAGAGGGGCTGATGGACGAGATCCGCCTCCTGGCCGCCAGCGGTTTCCGGATCATCGCCACGGGCGGGACCTGGAGCTACTGCAGGGAGCATGGCGTGCAGTGCGAGCGCATCAACAAGGTGCACGAGGGCAGGCCGAACATCGTGGACCTGGTGAAGAACGAGAAGATCGACCTTATCATAAACACTCCCACGGGGATGATACAGAAGCACGACGCCTACACGATACGCCAGGTGGCGGTGCGCAACGGCATACCGATACTCACCACCCTCGCCGCGGCGAAGGCGGCAATACGGGGCCTGGTCGAGGTGAAGCGCGGCGGTACGCTGGAAGTGAGGCCCCTGCAGGAGTACCACCGTGAAGTGAGGGCGAGCCAATGACAGGCAGGAAGATACTCGGGAGCGCCGAGATAGCGGGAATCATTGACGACTATTCGAAGAAGATTCTGGCCGACGTGGACGGCCCGGAAGGCTTCGCCATCGTGGGCGTGCAGACCCGGGGCGTGGTCCTCGCGGAGAGGCTCCGCGCGCGGCTGGAGGAGCTTTCCGGCAGGAAGATCCAGGCGGGAATCCTGGACATCACCTTCTACCGCGACGACCTCTCCACCCGTGGTATGCTGCCGGTCATCAAGGAGACCAAGATAGGCTTCGATATCGAGAAGCTGGACATCCTGCTGGTGGACGACGTGGTGTTCACGGGGAGGACCACCAAGGCGGCGATCGAGGCGCTCATGAGCTTCGGAAGGCCCAGGGCGATACGGCTGTTCGTGCTCATCGACCGCGGCAACCGGGAGCTTCCCATCCAGCCCGACTACTGCGGGTACAGGATGGACACGAAGGTTGACGATACCGTCAAGGTCTGTCTGAAAGAGACAGACGGGGGCGAGGAAGGGGTCTACCTCCGGTAAGGCGACATATCGCCGGAAAACGGGATTTTTCCCGTGAAGTCCGGGGGCGAAGAGATATTGTATTTGAAAAATTAACAAATCTCCCGTAGAAGGGTCATATAGTAGAAGGAACGCCCCGGCGCGGGCGTTCCAGCCATTCACAGCGTGCGCCACCCGGGCGGCGCGTGGAATCATCAAATGTTTACCGAGGGTACGCGATGCGCAGCCATTTCCGCGGATTAAAGGGCTTTCCCCTTCTCATTATCGCCGTGACCGCGACGGTCACCGTCACCAGCCTGCAGATTTTCGCCCAGCGCACGGCGGCCCCGGTTTCCGCGGAGAAGGCCCCGGTGAGCGCGAATACCGCCCAGGCCGGCGCTGCGAAGGACGCGAAGACGGCCGACAAGAAAGAAGAGCCCAAGATCGTCATCCAGATCGACGACAGCGAGAACAAGGTTTCGAAGAAGATATTGGTACCCCCGGAGCCCAAGAAGGCCGCCCCCGCGGGGAGCACCCGCAAGATACTCCTGAACTTCAACAACGTCGAGCTGTCGGAGCTCCTCAACGTGATGGGCCAGATCGCCAACAAGAACATCATCATCGACGACAAGGTCCGCGGAAAGATCACCATCAGCTCCAGCAGGAAGATCCCGGTGGACCGCGCCATCGACGTGCTCCGGGCGATCCTCGACGTGCGGGGAATGGCGCTGGTGGAGACCGAGCATTTCATCAAGGTGGTCCCCATCCGCGAGGCGGTCCAGGGCACCGTGAAGGTCTACTCCGAGGAGGAGAAGGCCAGGCTCAAGGACGGCGGCGAGATCATCACCTACCTGCACCAGCTGCAGAACGCCGACGTCAAGGAAGTGAACAACGTGATCCGGAGCCTGAAAACGAAGGACTCCGACGTGGTGATATATCCCCCCGAGAACATACTCATCATCCGCGGCACCGCCGACGAGGTGAACGGGCTCATCAGGATCACCAAGTCCCTGGACCTGGCCATCAAGGAGATGGAGGAGGACGGCAAGGCCGTCCCCGAGAAGAAACCCACGGGGCGCATCCATGTGATGCACCTGGAGAACGCCGACGCCAACGAGCTCGCCTCCGTGCTTTCCCGCGTGCCGTTCTCCGAGACCACCATGATAGACACGTCCCCCGTCCCGGAGCCGACCCAGCCCAAGAAGAAGGGGCAGGCGAAGACCCAGATTCAGCCGCAGCAGCACAAGTCGCAGCAGCCGAAGGCGAAGCTCTCGATCATCGCGAGCAAGGAGACCAACTCGCTCATCGTCACCGCGCTTCCCGAGGAGTTCAACGAAATCAAGCGGGTCATCAAGGAGCTG
>JAGODF010000370.1 GCA_017998375.1 Spirochaetota bacterium | reverse complement strand
CTCTGTGACGGTGTCAAAGCACCACTGCGCGGAACGACCTGCTACCGGCCTCCCGATTTCGTCAAACCGGGAGTGTCACCCAAGCGCACATTATTCAACCACAAAAAACATATCCTCTCTGTGGTTTCCTTATACCAGATCACAGCCGCCGGATACTATTTCGAAAGGCAACAGGATTGATACCGCATTCCAAGGAGCATGACATGAGCAGACCATTGAGAAGCACCGTGAGCACGCAGGGTCGGAGGATGGCCGGCGCCAGGGCCCTCTGGAGGGCCAACGGCATGAAGAACGAACAGATGGGTAAACCGATCATCGCCATCGCGAACTCGTTCACCCAGTTCGTCCCCGGTCACGTGCATCTCCACGGGGCGGGCCAGGCCGCGAAGAAAATCATCGAATCGATGGGCTGCTTCGCCGCCGAGTTCAACACCATCGCCATCGACGACGGCATCGCCATGGGACACGACGGCATGCTCTACTCGCTCCCCTCGCGCGAGGTCATCGCGGACAGCGTCGAGTACATGTGCAACGCGCACAAGGTCGACGCCCTCCTGTGCATCACCAACTGCGACAAGATCACGCCCGGGATGCTGATGGCGATGATGCGGCTGAACATCCCCTCCGTCATCGTCTCCGGCGGGCCCATGGAGGCCGGCGAGATCCGCGGCCGCAAGTACGACCTCATCGACGCGATGGTGATGTCCGCCGATCCGTCCGTCCCCGACAAGGATATCGCCGAGATCGAGGAGCTCGCCTGCCCCACCTGCGGCTCCTGCTCCGGAATGTTCACCGCCAACTCGATGAACTGCCTCTGCGAGGCGCTGGGCCTCGCCCTCCCGGGCAACGGCACCGTGCTCGCCACGCACAAAAACCGCGAACGCATCTTCGAGCGGGCGGCCCGCCGCATCGTCGAAATGACGGAAGACTATTATTTCAATGACAACGAGTCCATCCTCCCGCTCTCCGTCGCCACCCGCGCCGCGTTCATGAACGCGATGTCGCTCGATATCGCCATGGGCGGCTCTACCAACACCGTGCTCCACCTACTGGCCGTGGCGCACGAGGCGGGCGTCGATTTCACCATGAAGGACATCGACGCGCTGTCGAGGAAGGTGCCCAATCTCTGCAAGGTGGCTCCCAGTTCGCAGTACCACGTGGAGGACGTGAACCGAGCCGGCGGCATCCTCTCCATCATGGGCGAGCTCGACCGCGCGGGCCTCATCGACAGGAGCGCGCGCCGGGTCGATTTCCCCTCGCTTGGTGAAGCGCTCGACCGCTGCGACATCATGCGCCCCACCGCGTCGGAGGAGGCGCTCGCGCTCTTCAGGAGCGCGCCGGGCCTGCGCGGGCGGAACCTGGTCATGGGCTCCCAGGAGGAGTATCACAAGGAGCTCGATCGTGACCGCGAAAAGGGCTGCATCCGCGACATGAAGCACTGCTACAACACCGAGGGCGGGCTCGCCGTGCTCTTCGGGAACATCGCCCAGAAGGGCAGCATCGTGAAGACCGCCGGCGTCGATCCTTCTATCTTTAAATTCAGCGGACCGGCAAAGGTCTTCTTCTCCCAGGAGGCGGCCTGCGACGCGATCCTCGGCGGGAAGATACGGGCCGGCGATGTGGTGGTGATCCGTTACGAGGGTCCCAGGGGCGGCCCCGGCATGCAGGAGATGCTCTACCCCACCTCGTACATCAAATCGATGCACCTGGGCAAGGAGTGCGCGCTCATCACCGACGGGCGCTTCTCCGGAGGCACCGCCGGGCTCTCCATTGGGCACATCTCTCCCGAGGCCGCCGCCGGCGGCACCATCGCCCTGGTGGAGGACGGGGATATCGTCGAGATCGACATCCCCGCGCGCTCCATGCACGTGAAGGTGGGCGATGCGGAGCTCGCGAAGCGCCGCGCGAAGGAAGAGGCGAAAGGCGCGAAGGCGTTCACGCCGGAAGGGAGGGACAGGAAGATATCGAAAGCGCTGCGGACCTACGCGATGCTCGCCGCCTCGGCGGACCTGGGCGCCGTGAGGCTCCTTCCTTCCGATTGCGAAGAGTAGCGGTTTACGGCCAGGGCTCCCACTCGCCCCAGTTCTCGAGATACTTCTCCAGCGCCGGGATGCGCTCCACCTGGGACTTCAGGTAGTCGCGCACCTTGCCGAAGATCTGCTGTTCCCGGTCCAGGGTGAGCTCGCCGAAGAGGATGCGCGTGCGCAGGAACGCGAAGTAGGTGTCCAGCACGTCGTGCGTGCAGTAGTCGTTTATCTCCTTGAGCTTGCCGCCGAGGAACAGGTCGTACACGTCGTCCCCCGTCGTCTCCATCTTCCCCGGCTTGCCCAGCACCTTCGCCAGCAGGTTCAGCCCCCCGGTCACCTTGATGGCGTTGTAATTGGAGAGCCAGTCGTGCACGTCGAAATGTTTCGCGCCGTAGCGGAAGCGGGAGGCGAACTTGTCCTTGAAATGGCGGGGCGCCTTCACGCCATAGCGGAACGCCATGAGCTCCATCAGCGGCAGGTCGAAGCCGCGCCCGTTGAAAGTGACCAGCGCCGCGTTCTTGTAGACGGTCTCCACCCCCTCCCAGAAGAGGCGCGTCATCTCGGCGGGACGGAAACGCGGCTCATCCAGTGAAACGATCTCCGCGAGCGTGTAATCCTCCCGCACCTTGGCGATGCAGATGGAGACCGGATACTGGAAGGTGACCGGAATGAAGTAGGTGGTGCCGCCGCTTCCCTCCAGGATTTCCTCCTGGAAGCGCCTCACGGCAGCCACGTCGTCCAGCTCGGCACCGGGATATTTCACCTTGCGGATGAGCTCCGCGTCGGGCACCGACTCGATGTCGAAGACCAGGTATTTTATTTCATCGGGATGTATCATCGGGCGGCACCTTCCGTGGGTGATGGGAAAACTCTACTGTACCGGCACGGACGGCACTGTCAATGCAAAATTAACGGCTACACGGCTCCGACCGGTATCTTTCGAGGGCGGAGAAAAATTGCCGCGGGATGGGAGCCATCCGGTGCGCGGCTCCGTTGAAGGCGACCACGCCGGTCTCGGCCAGGAGCACCTTTTTGCCCCGCGCGCTGAAGCGGTGATAGACGCGAAACCCCACCCTGCCCGTCTCGCCGATGACGCTCTCGGCGGTGATATCGTCCCCGGCGAAGACCTCACCCAGGAAGTTGACCACCAGGTCGCCGACGATGATGGACGTGGCGCCGTCGCCCAGGTCGAGCTCGCGCACGCCAAGCGCCACGAAGAACCGGTGACGCGCCTCGTGGATGATATCCACCATCTGGGTGAATCCCACGTGGCCTCCGATGTTCGTGTCGGTGATGCGCGCCGGTATCACGCAGCTGTGTTCGTAACGCTCCTGATCAATCAACCTGGTTCTCGGCATTTTTCCCGTACCCTGACGCCATGGGCGGCGCCGTACACACAAAGGGCCGTTCCCCACGGGAACAGCCCCACAGTAATCCTGTGTGTGACGGCTTTCTGTTATTTCGTGTACTTCGCCACCATCTTTTCCATGTAGTCCTTGATGATGGGATCCGTTTCGGCGTCGCGGGCCTTCTTGAGGACCTCCACGTGTTTCTTCTCGGAAACCCCTATGCGGGTGAGCGACAGCAGGATGGTGTAGCGGACGTCGCTGTTCTGCTCGACGAGGAGCCTGTCGTTAAGGCTGTCGATCGTGGAGGTTTCCCCTATATAGCCC
>JAGODF010000369.1 GCA_017998375.1 Spirochaetota bacterium | reverse complement strand
CCACAGGATGATATGGTAGCGGTCCTGCGAGACCAGCATCATGAGCGTGCACGCGCACGGCAGGAAGAGGTACACGACGAGCCTTTTCCACGTGACCTTCAGCTCCAGGTAGCTCCGGAAAAAGAACGCCATGAACGGCGGCAGGAATATCAGCCCCACGCCGCATACCTTGAATATGGTGTTCGACGATACCGGGAGGAACGGGTAGAGGTTCTCCATGAACTGCAGGATCATCATGTCGGCGAGGAAGAAGGTCGCGCCGGCAAAGTAGAAGTACATGATCTCCTTTTTCCTCCGGAGAAATATCGTCAGGAAGAACAGGGAGAGGCAGAACAGGAAAAGGCTGAAGGCGTGGATGATCTCCACCTGCATGAAGTGCCGGTACATGTACGCGAAGTTGCCCTGTTCTTCGTCGATGAGCCTGATGGGCGATATAAACCAGAGCTCCGCGTCGAAGTAATTGACCACGTCTATGGTGTTTCGTCCCCTGACGAGATATTCCTTCGGGATGGGATAATGGCGGAACTTGGACCAGCCCGACCTGAATTCCGGCGGGAACAGCCCGGTCTGGCCTATTTTTTTACCGTTGATGTAGACGATGTCGGCGTTCATTATCTCGCCGGCCTGGAACGCCAGCGGGGTGTCGGGGACCCTGCCCAGGATGACCGATTTCCGGTACAGAACGAAGCCGCGTGTGATCTTCCTCTTTTCAGCGATTATCGAGAAGAGGTCCCGGTTCGGCAAGGCGATCTTCTCCCACACCGCCCCTTCCGCAGGAGGATACTCCTTTTCCGACTCGATGACACGGTAGTCCCACTCGCCAGAAAGATCGAACTCACCGGCGGCAAAGAGCCCGTTCGCGAACAGCGCGAAGATGGCGAATGTTAGAAACAGTGTTTTTTTCATACCTGCACGTTGTCCCCGGAAGCGCCTGTCGGCGCGCGACCTGCGCCGGGGGTACCCGCTATTGCGCCGACGTCCCGGTGTCCTGGTCCCGCGCCCCGGCGGCGCGAAGGATGGTGGCAATTTCCTCGAGATTCCGCTCCCCGGCGAACTGGAGGACCGTGATATCCCTTCCCGGGATGTGGCTCAGGTTCGTATCGCTGGCCCACTTCGTCATGATCCCGGTCTTCGCGTTGGAGTTCGCACCGGCGTCAAGTGCCCGCTTCACGCCGATCGCATCGTCGCTGAGAATCTCCTCGATAAGATACATGTCAAGGAGTTTCCGGAATTCCGCCTGAACAGCGGCCCCATGGACATCCCTTACAATATTCATTGCGTTCTTTCCTTCCGCGTTCCGAACCGATGGATCGATTTGAAGATTCAGAAGTATGGACGCGAGTTCCAGGTTGCCGCTGGCCGCCGCCCTTATGAAGGGAGTGGCCCCGCCCTGCGCACTGCTCTCTTCCAGCTGGGTCCCCCTGTTGATGAGCAGCTGCGCCGCTTCAATGCATCCTTTATCCCGGCAATCGGCGAGCAACAGCAGGGCGTTCTCGCCGAGTTTGTTTTTCGCCTTCACGTCCGCGCCCTTTGAAACGAGGAGGCGGACCAGCCCGTGGTTCCCGGTGCTCGCGGCCGTGAGCAGGGGGGTGAATCCCATGTCATCGCCGCCATTGACCATGGCGCCCTTCTCGATGAGATAGGCCGCGATGGCCTGCTTCTCCCTCATCACGGCATGGTTCAGCGGAAGCACCGCCCCGCCCAGGTTCGCGTTCACATCGAAGCCTTCCGCCAGGCATTTCTGCACTTCCTGGAGATCGCCCGAATCGATGGCCGCCTTCATACGGTCATTCATGCTTTTTTTCGCGCACCCGGCGACAGCGAGCGCAACCGTCATCATGACAACACAGCTGGCAAGTATCCTCATGCTTCGCGCCTCCTTATCTGGCGATTAAACCCTGTTCCATTAGTACGCCGCGGAACCTCATGCCCGCGGAAGAACCGTCCCTGTAGAACACCGCGGGCTGCCCCAGAGGCGCATCCACCTCCATCCACTCACCCCTGGAGACCGTGGGCCTGTCGGTCCAGAGATGGCGCCACGTCCCGGCGGGCAGGTACGCGCGCACCGTCACGGCGCCCTTCTCCGTCACCGGCGCCACGAGGAGCTCGCTTCCCAGCATGAAGCACTCGTACCGGATGGTCGCGGCGGCCGGGTCGGCGGGGTACTCCATCCAGGGATGCCGCGCCACGGGCATCCCCGTCCTCGCCGCCTCATCCACCAGCTCCTTCCGGAAAAAGCCCCAGGCCTCGTAGATCTTCGCGAAGCGGCTGAAGTGCGCCAGCGCCTCCTCGTCGGAGTAGAACTGGAAGTTCTCGTCGGGGCGGTTCCCCTCGTGGGTGCGGAACACCGCGGTGAACGCGCTCAGCTCGATCCACCGCAGGAGGAGCTCTTTTTCCCGGAAGTAGCTGAGTACCGGGCTGGAGAGCGCCGTGTAGCCGCCTATGTCGCCGTGCTGGAGCGAGTAGCCGGAAAAGCCTCCCGAGAGCATCCCGGTGACCGCCGAGCGGATGCCGTCATGCTCGTCCCAGGTGACCATCTGGTCACCCAGCCAGAAGAGCGTGGAGTAGCGCGGGCTGTTCGTGTAGCCGGCCCTCATGAAAAAGAGGAAGTCCTTCCCCCCGGGAAGGCCGTCCACCACCTCGCGGTTGAGCCTGGCCCAGAGTTCCGGGTACCTGTTGTGCAGGTCCGCCCCCCTCTCCCCGGAAAAATGCGCCGCGTCCCAGGGAAGCGCCTCGCCGAAATCGGCCATCCAGCCGCTCATGCCGTTGCCCCCCATCTCGGTGCGGATGATATTTTTAATCCAGGCGACGGCGCGCGGGTTGGTGAGGTCCAGAAGTATGGCGGAGAAATCGGTGTTGGGGATCAGGTGCGGCTTCCCGTCCGGCGTTTTCACCATGTAGCCATTATCGACCGCCTCGCGGAAAAGGTTTCTCCCGCGCTCGGGCGCGTCCTTCGTGTCCACCAGGAAGGGGTTGATATAGCCCAGGAGACGGATATCGCGCTTCGCGAAATCCTCGTGGAGGCGCGGCCAGCCGGGATAGCGTTTCCTGTCCAGCTGCCAGTTCCACCAGAGCTGTTTTCCGAAACTGGTTTTCCTCTGGCCTTCCCAGTCCTGAAGCCAGAAGGCCGTGACGGGCGCGCCGTGCTTTTTGAGCTGTTCGTATATCGCCCTCACCTTCTCCGTTCCGCCCTGGATGCCCACGATGGCGCCCCGGTGAACCCATTCCGGCAGGGGACGCATGCGCCCCGCGCGCTCCGTATAGCGGGCGATAAGCTCACGCGGCGAATCCGCCCAGATGAGCGTCCCCGAGAGGCTACCCGTGAACGCGGAGACCTGGATGAAGTCGTCGTCGCGCATGTCGAAGGCGGAGTAGGCGCCGGTGTCCAGGTGGAGCGAGCGCAGGTCACCGCTGAAAAGGTGCGGCACCGCGGCGTAGGTGGTGTACCAGTCGCCGCCGGCGCGCGCCACCAGGTCCACTATCGCCGTAAGCGGCTGGCGCCCGCGCCCGATTCCCTGCTCCATGACGAGCACCGGCAGATAGCGCCCCTTCATGTCGATATACGTGAACTGCACGCCGAAGCCGAAAAGCTTCTCGTCCTCATGGCTCACGAAGGTGAGATAACTCCGGTTGATCGCCGGATCGGCGAACGCCTGGTTGATATCGTGGGCGCGCTCGGCGTCGAGTCCGGCGAGATAGCCGAAG
>JAGODF010000045.1 GCA_017998375.1 Spirochaetota bacterium | reverse complement strand
AGCTGTTGATAGCATGGAACGAGGAGGTGGCTGTCAAGCATAATTAACCCAGGCACGGGGCCCCGCGGTGTTTTTGGCTTGTCAGGTCGGATGCGGGGTGCTAGGATGATCGGCGCCGCTTTACCGGTAAGGACCAGCTGCCTCCATGCTCCGCCACCTGAACGAATCGTATAAAAAGATCATCGACGACTCCCTCGACGGATTTTTCGCCGTCGACCGGCAGTACCGCGTCCTCGATCACAACAAATCGTTTGCGGGGATGTTCGCCGGGTATCTCGCGCGCGGAAGGGAGACGCGCTTCACCGACATGCTGACGGGCGATTCGCGGAAGAGGATCGAATCGAGCATCAACGCGGTCTTCAGACGGGGCTCGTCGGAAACTGGCGAGATCGAAATGGAGAATGCCAGCGGCATGAAGCGCTACTACCTGGTGAGCCTCAATCCCCTGGAGGACTCCGAGTCCAGGGTGCTGGCGGTCTTCGGGTTCCTCAAGGACATCACCGAGCTCAAGCGCCTGCAGTACATGGTCGAGAACGAGCGCAACTACAACCGTGGGATCATCGAGACGGTGAACCTGGGATTCGTGCTCGTGGACGACCAGAACGAATACCTCGACTACAACCGCGCCTACCTGGAGATACTCGGACGCGAGGAGGCCGACCTGGTGGGACGCAACTTCTACGATTTCACCGTCCCGCGCTTCAGGAAGTACCAGGGCGAGATCATGGCCGAGGTGAAGCGCACCGGCGCCCCCGTGACCTTCGAGAAGGAGTTCGTGCGCCGGGACGGTTCAGTGGTCCCGGTGGTGGTGACCATGTCGCGCCTCATCGACAAGAAGGGGAAACCCATCGGCTCCTTCGCCTTCATCAAGGACATATCCGAGCAGAAGCGCACGGAGCGCGAGCTCATCGAGAAGAACGAGCGCATCATCCGGCTGATAAACATCTACAACGCGGTATCGGCGAAGCTCCTCACGCCGGGATCCATCAGGGAAGTGTACGACATAGTGGCCGGGGCGGTGGTCGATATCATCCGCCCGGCGACGATGGAGATCTTCGCCCTGGGGCGCAGCGGGTACCGGAGCGTGTTCTCCAGGGACATCGCCCCCAGGAAGGAAACAGTCTTCATCCGCGACGACCAGTGCCCCGTGGTGAAAAAGCTCCTGGCGGACACCAACCCGATCTTCATACCCGATGCCCGGGCGGGGCTCGGGCCGCGGGACCTGAAATTTTTTCCCGACCTGAAAAAAAACGCGTCCGCCATATTCATCCCCGTGAACATCAAGGGCGACATGGCGGGCTTCATGGTACTGTCTTTCGGCTCGGTCCATGCGGACATCGACGACATCGTGCTGAAGCTCCTCAACGGCATCGCGAACCTCGCTTCCATCACCATAGAAAAGCTCAACTCTCTCCGCGAGCAGTCGACCATGCAGCAGGCCCTGGACCGCTACGAGCGGCTCACGGCCATGGGGCGCATCATCGCCGGCGTGGCGCACGAGATCAACAACCCGCTGTCCATCATCCAGTTCGATATCGACGATCTCCGGGGGATGGCCTCCGCCGAGGGACTGTCGGAGGGATTCATGGAGGCCCTCGAGTCGATCCAGGAGGAGGTCACCCGGATGTCCGGCATCGTCACCCAGCTCAAGGATTTCTCCAAACCCGAGGATACGGGGGCCGATACGGTCCTTGTGGACGATGTGATCAAGTCTTACCCGCTGAAGATCGTCTTCAAGAACATGAAGAAAAAGGGCCTCACGGTGCGGACGGTCCCCGGGGCCGGGAGCGTCCATGCCAGGATATCGAAAAACCGGCTCATCCAGGTGCTCATGAACCTCCTCAACAACGCCGATGACGCCATAGCGGACAAGGAGAGGGGGATAATAGAGGTGGAAACCCGGATTACGGACCGCGGGGGGCCCGGAGTGGCCATCATCATCCGGGACAACGGCGCCGGAATAGAGGCGGACGACCTTTCCCGTATCTTCGAACCGTTTTTCACCACGAAGAAAAGCGAGGGGACCGGCCTGGGCCTCTCGATATCGTATTCCATCGTCAAGAGCTGCAGCGGGGAGATGGAGGTGCGGAGCGCCAAAAACGAGGGTACCGAGTTCACCGTCTATCTCCAGGCCGGCCAGTAGGTATCGGGAACCGGCAAATTTTGCATGTTTTTTCCATAAAGATGATTGACAATCGGCGCCGCGCCTGTCATTATCAAACCACTCGTTTTCGCGCCAATCCCGGACACATATACATAGATCGGTTTTTTAACGGGCGTTTCTATCGCTTACACTGGTATCAAATATTAATAATACTATGCTGGAGGGACAGATGTCTAAGTACAAAGAGAATTCCATGGCCGCCATATTTCAGAACCAGGTTCAGAAATACGGCGACAGGGCATGCGTGATGTATAAAAAGGCCGGTGTCTACACGCCCATTTCGTGGAACGAGATGAGCGGCATGATCAGGAAGCTGGGAGCGTACCTGATTTCGATCGGCATCAAGAAGGGCGACAAGGTCGCCATCTTCTCGGCCAACCGTTACGAATGGTGGGTTGCCGACCTGGCGATCCTGGGCGTGGGCGCCGTCAACGTGCCGATCTATGCGACCAACTCCGCCGAGGAGGCGTACTACGTCCTCGACCATTCCGAGTCCAAGGCGTGCATCGTGGGCACCGAGGACCATCTGAACAGGGTGCTCAAGGTCAAGGGCAAGCTGAAGAGAGTGAAGCACCTTATCGTCTTCGACGAGCTCGACAAGAAAAAGGCCGGCGTCATCGGTCTGTCGGATGCCCTGGCGAAGGGAGCCTCCTACAAGGACCAGAAAGCGTTCGACAAGAGGATGAACTCCATCAATCTCAAGGACGTGGCCACCATCATCTATACGTCCGGGACCACGGGAAATCCCAAGGGCGTCATGCTCACGCACAGCAACTTCGTGTCCAACGTGAAGCAGGTCATGACCGATTACGGCAAGTATCTGTTCGATACCGACATCTTCCTCTCGTTCCTGCCCCTGTCCCACTCGCTTGAGCGCACGGCGGGATACTACATGCCGGTCATCATGGGCGCCACGGTGGCCTTCGCCGAGGACGTTTCCACCATGCAGCAGAACCTGACGGAGATCCGCCCCACCATCATGGTGAGCGTGCCCCGTCTGTACGAGAAGATCCATGCCGGCATCCTCGCCAAGGTGGCCGAGGCTCCCGGACTCAAGAAGAAGCTGGTGGGCGGCGCGCTCTCCACGGCGTCGAAGGCGCTTCCCTACATCTGCGATGACAAGCCCAAGACCGGCCTGCTCAAATTCAAGTACAACCTGTTCGACAAACTGGTGTATTCCAAGCTCAAGGTCGCCCTTGGCATGGACCGCATGAAGTTCGCCATCTCCGGCGGCGGCCCCCTTTCCGTGGGAGACGCTGAGTTCTTCCTCGGCATGGGCGTCATCATCCTCGAGGGCTTCGGCCTCACCGAGACCACCCCGGTGACCAACGCCAACCATCCCGGCGAGATCAAGGCCGGTTCCGTGGGACGCGCTATCCCGGACACCATCGTCAAGATCTCCGACGAGGGCGAAGTGCTCATCAAAGGCCCGCAGGTCATGAAGGGCTACTACAAGAATCCCCAGGCCACGAAGGAAGTCTTCACAAAGGACGGCTTCTTCCGCACCGGCGACATCGGGATGATAGACGAGAAGGGCAGGCTCCACATCACGGGCCGCATCAAGGACATCATCGTCACCGCGGGCGGGAAGAACATATCGCCCCAGAACATCGAGAACAGTATCAAGAACTCCAAGTTCATCGAGCAGATCGCGGTCATCGGCGACAAGAGGAAGTACCTCTCGGCGCTGGTGATACCGGCCTTCGAGGAAGTGGAGAAATGGGCGAAGAAGGGCGGCATCTCCTTCAGCGACAGGGCCGACCTGCTCCGGAAGGAAGAGGTCAGCAAGCTTGTCGCCGGCGAGCTCGACAAGTACACGAAGCAGTTCTCCCGCGTGGAGCAGATCCGCAAGTTCACGCTCCTCGATGCGGAGTGGACGCAGGCGACGGGCGAGCTCACGCCGACCCTCAAGGTCAAGAGGCGGGTGCTCGAGAAGAAGTACGCGGGCGAGATAGAAAGCATGTATCCCAAGGATTCCGGCGACTAGAACCGGACCGGTTTGAATGGACGCAGAAAAGGGCTGTTATTGAATAACAGCCCTTTTTATTTGATGAGCAGCGGTTGGCTTTTTTCCGGAACGCCCTTTCCGCAGAGGCGCGGGAACGCGGCGCGTGAAATTTTCGCAACTCCCCGCCCGGTGAATAAAATACTTGATAATATAGGGAACGTTTATAGCCTTTGGTGGTTCGTTGTACCGGACACCGCACTTATTAATCCAATATCTATGCCGGAGGCACATTACATGGAAAAGGAATTTAATTCGATAGGCGAGGTTTTTCAGGACCAGGTGAAAAAGCTTGGCGACAGAGCGTGCGTCGCGTCGAAGATCGACGGGAAGTACGTTGATTTCTCCTGGAATGAAATGAACGCGATGATCCGGAAGCTCGCCGCGTACCTCATCGCGGAGGGCGTGAAGAAAGGCGACCGGGTGGCGCTCTTTTCGCCCAACCGTTACGAGTGGTGGGTCGCGGACCAGGCCATCCTTTCGATCGGGGCGGTGAACGTCCCCATCTACGCGACCAACTCCGCGGAAGAAGCGCGTTACGTGATAGACCATTCGGGCTCCAAGCTGTGCATCGTCGCCACGGAGGACCACCTGAAGCGTGTCCTCGAGGCGAAGAAGAAGCTCAAGGGACTTAAGAAGATAGTCATCTTCGATAAAATTGCGAAGAAGCCCGCGGGCGTGGTCACCCTGGAGGAGGCCTACGCGAAGGGCGCCGCGTACAAGAAGCAGAATGAATTCGACAAGCGCCTGAAGGCCGTGAAGCTCAAGGACATGGCGACCATCATCTACACCTCGGGAACCACGGGTAATCCCAAGGGCGTGATGCTCTCCCATGACAACTTCATATCCAACGTGTACCAGATCAAGGCGGACTTCGACGGCATGTTCAACGACGATTTCACCTTCCTCTCGTTCCTGCCGCTGTCGCACTCGCTGGAGCGCACCTCGGGATACTACATGCCGATGGCCGCGGGCCTGAAGGTGGCCTTCGCCGAGGACTTCTCCACCATCCAGCAGAACCTCGCCGAGATCAGGCCGCACGTCCTCATCAGCGTGCCGCGCCTCTACGAGAAGATACACGCGGGGATCCTCAGCAAGGTGGCGGACGTCAAAGGCGTCAAGAAGCTCATCTTCAACTGGGGGATGAGCGTCGCCCGGCGCAACCTGCCCTACGTTTGCCAGGGGAAAACTCCCGGCGGGATACTGGGCGTGGAATACAAGATCATCGACAAGATATTCTTTTCGAAGCTGAAGGACGCGCTCGGAATCAACCGCATGAAGTTCGCGGTATCCGGCGGCGGTCCCCTTTCTGTAAGCGATGCGGAATTCTTCCTCGGCATGGGGATCGTGGTGCTCGAGGGCTTCGGCCTCACGGAAACCACGCCGGTGACCAACGTGAACCGTCCCGGGGAGATCAAGCCCGGCTCAGTCGGGCGCGCCCTGATCGAGACCAGCATCAAGATTTCGGACGAGGGGGAGGTCCTCATCAAGGGGCCCCAGGTGATGATGGGCTATTACAAAAATCCCCAGGCCACGAAGGAAGCCTTCACGAAGGACGGCTACTTCCGCACCGGCGACATCGGGATGATAGACGAGAAAGGCAGGCTCCACATCACGGGCCGCATCAAGGACATCATCGTCACCGCGGGCGGCAAGAACATATCGCCCCAGAACATCGAGAACGAGCTCAAGGGATCCCGTTTCATCGAGCAGGTGGCTGTGATAGGCGACAAGAGGAAGTATCTTTCCGCGCTGGTGATCCCCGTATTCCCGGAAGTGGAGAAATGGGCGAAGCAGCAGGGAATATCCTACTCCGGGAACGGCGACCTGGTGAACAACAGGCAGGTCAACGACCTGATCGCCCAGGAGATCGATAAGCATATGAAGCAGTTCTCGCGGGTGGAGCAGATCCGCAAGTTCAAGCTTCTGGATGCCGAGTGGACCCAGGCGACCGACGAGCTCACACCCACGCTGAAGGTGAAAAGGCGGGTCATCGAGAAGAAGTACGCATCCGAGATCGAAAGCCTGTATCCGGCGGGTGCCGGCGACTGACGGAACTGCAAACGAAGATTTTCCGGCGGGCGGGGCATTGAAACCCCGCCCGTTTTGTTCCCGGGTTTGCGAAAGGGCGTTATTTGTGTATAATTTATGACCACTATAGATTTTTTCGATTATTGAGCCATTTTTTTCCCACTTCACTTGTCCCCGTGATATAATTAGTTGACAAATGGCCGATATTCAATAGTGTAGCGAAGTTAAATAAGAGCCTGAAAGCTTTTATGCGAATTGGAATTTATCCGGGGTCCTTTGATCCCTTGACAAATGGTCATCTTGATATAATCGAGAGATCGAAGAAGATTTGCGACAGACTGATTATCGCCGTCGCGAGGAACAGCGCCAAGAACGCGCTTTTCAGCATCGATGAGAGGCTGGAAATCCTCCGGGAATGCTGCCGGTGTGAAGGTTCGGAAATAGGGATCGTTTCGTTTGACGGACTGCTGGCGGATTACTGCAAGGATAACGGCGTGAACTTCATTGTCAGGGGACTCCGGGCGATCGTGGACTTCGAGTACGAGTACGCGATCGCGCTCATGAACAAGAAACTTGCACCAGATATCGAAACGGTTTTCATGATGTCTAGAGGCGAATACTCCTTCATATCATCGAATATAGTGAAAGAAGTCGCGAGCTATGGCGGTGATGTGTCCACCCTTGTTCCCCAGTTCGTCCAGAAAAAGCTCCAGGGTCTCTTCAAATCAGCACGGAAATAAGTGCGTGCCGGGTTTTGCGCCCGCCTGAGCCCATGGTGGCGCCGCGGTTTCTCCGCGGCCGGTGAGGCGCTCCCGGGGAGGGAGCTATTTTAACGCATTTCAAAGACAGGGTACGTTCCAATCCCGGAAGAATCATCTTCCCCGAGGGTGAAGACCCTCGCGTCACCGGGGCCGTGAAGCGCCTCGCGGACGAGGGCCTCATCAGGGAGGCGGTGCTCCTGGGCAACCCGGACATCATTCGCGGGAACGCCAACCGCGTGTCCCTGGAGAACGGGATATACAGGACCATGGACATCGATGCCCTGGTGAAGCACTCGATGTACGGTAACGAGTACCGCAAGGCCCGCAACCTGAGCGTCCTGGAGGGCGAAATCCTCGACGACGCCATGAGGGATCCCGTGGCGGTGGCCTCGATCCTCCTGCGCCTCGGCGAAGTGGACTGCCTCATCGCGGGACTGCGGACGTACACGGCCCACGTACTCAGCACCGGCATCAATATCATCAAGGCAGACCGGCGTTTCGGCGTCGTGACATCGTTTCTCCTCATTTATACCGATAATCCGGAGCTCGGCGAAAACGGGCTCATCCTCATTGCGGACCCCGTCGTCAATCCGGACCCCTCAATCGGCGTGCTGTGCAAGATAGCCGAGGCGGCCGCGTATTTCATGGAGAACTTCCTGAATATCAACCCGCGCGTCGCCTTCCTGTCCTACTCGTCGAAGGGAAGCGGCATCGGCAAGTCGGTTGACAAAATGAGGATCGCCGCTGAGAGGACCCGCGAGAAGCTGGGAAGCGCCGTTGTCGACGGGGAGCTGCAGCTCGACGCGGCGATAGTCCCGGAGGTCGCGCGGCAGAAGGCTCCGGACAGTCCTCTTGGTGGGAGGGCGAACATCCTGGTCTTCCCGAACCTGGACGCGGCGAACATCGGTTCGAAGCTGGTCCAGTTTTTCGGCAACGCGAAGCTTATCGGCCCCATCATCTTCGGGCTTAACAGGCCGTTCAACGACATATCGCGCGGCGCGGACGAGTCGGACATAGTGAACCTGGCGATCATTTCACAGCTCCAGGCGCTTTGAGAGAATGAAGAAAAAGTGAGTTCGATACAACATTACGACGCAGGGGAGGTGCAAGGCAAACAGGTTTGAGACCAGGCGCGGAAGTCCCCCCGGGGAGCCGCGGATGGGTACAGCGCACACGGAGGTCCGGAAATCAGCTATCCGGGCTTACCTTACCAGATACATGGAGGCTTGTGATGACGATACAGACAATCCTCTTGATTGTTGCTCTACCGATTACAGGAATCATCGGGTTCGCCGTACGGGCGTACCTGGGGAAGATAAAGCTCAGTTCGGCGGAATCGCAGTCCCAAAGGATAGTACAGGACGCGGTTCGCGAAGCCGAGGCGAAGCGGAAGGAACTGTTAATCGAGGCGAAGGACCAGCTGCTACGTGAAAAGAACATCTTCGAGAAGGAGATGCGGGAGCGCAGGCAGGAGCTCCAGGGAATAGAGAAGCGGCTCGTGCAGAAGGAGGAGTCCCTGGATAAAAGGACGGAGCAGGTTGAGAAGCAGGATAAGGTCCTCCAGCTGAAGGAGCAGGAAAATCAGGAAAAAGAAGAGGAACTTAAGAAGGAATTCGAAAAGCACAAGAAGGAACTCGAGCGCATATCGGGGATGACCACCGAGGAGGCGAAGGGCCTCCTCATGAAGAACATCGAGAACCAGGTCAGGTTCGAATCGATCAAGCTCATCAACAAGATCGAGGAGGAGGCGCGCCGCACGGCGGACAAGAAGGCCAAGGAGATAGTCCTGGCCTCCATCCAGCGCAGCGCGTCGGACTTCACCTCCGAAGCGACCATCACCACGGTGTCGCTTCCCTCGGACGACATGAAGGGGAGGATCATCGGCCGCGAGGGGCGCAATATCAGGACCCTCGAGAATCTCGTGGGCGTCGACATGATCATCGACGACACGCCCGAGGTGGTGGTGATATCGTGCTTCGATCCCGTGAGGCGGGAAATCGCGCGGCTTTCGCTCGAGAGGCTCATTCAGAACGGGCGCATCCACCCAGCCAGGATCGAGGAAGTGGTTGAGAAGGTCACCACCGAGATAGAGGAGAACATGCTGGAGGACGGCGAGAAGGCCGCTTTCGAGCTGGGCATACAGGGCCTGAGCAAGGACGCGCTCTACCATATAGGGAAGCTCAAATACCGCTCAAGCTACGGGCAGAACGTGCTCTCCCATTCGCGTGAAGTCGCCAACCTGGCCGGCATCATGGCCGGCGAGATGGGACTGGACGTGATGCTGGCGAAGCGCTCCGGGCTTCTCCACGATATCGGCAAGGGAAGCGTGGTGGAGGGAGAGGGCGCCCACGCGCTTGTGGGTTCCGAGATGGCGAAGAAATTCGGCGAGAGCGCGAAGGTCGCGGGGATCATCGCCGCGCACCACAACGACAAGGAACACGAGTGCTTCGAATCGCTGCTGATCCAGACGGCCGACGCCGTGTCGGCGTCGCGCCCCGGCGCGCGCCGCGAGTCGCTGGACACCTACCTCAAGCGCCTGGACAACCTGGAGAAGATCGCAATGAACTTCAAGGGCGTGGAGAAGTGTTACGCGATCCAGGCCGGCCGCGAGATACGGGTGCTCGTCTCCAACGAACTGGTGAGTGACGAACGCGCGGCGCTCCTCGCGCGTGAGATAGCCGAGCAGATAGAGTCGGAACTGAAGTACCCGGGCATCGTGCGGGTGATCGTGATCAGGGAAACGAGGATCGTCGATTATGCGAAATGATGCCGCTGCAGCGGCTAACGGCGGTGGCCCGCGGTGAGCGCGATGAATTCCATCAACGTGCTCGTCGTGGGCGACATCGTCGGCAGGCCCGGGAGACGGATAGTCCGCGACAAGCTCCAGGAAGTGGTGAACGCGCATTCCGTGGACATGGTGATCGCCAACGGGGAGAACGCCGCCCACGGCAAGGGCATCTCCCCGGAGATCACAAGGGAGCTTTTCTCCTACGGGATCAACGTCATCACCACGGGGAACCACATCTGGAACAACAAGAGCATCCTGAGCATCCTGGGCTCCGAGGAGAGGCTCCTGCGGCCCGCGAATTACCCGCCGGGCGTCGAGGGGTACGGGCACTGCGTTGTGCGCGTGAAGGACCAGCGGGTCTGCGTGGTGAACCTCCAGGGGCGCGTCTACATGAGCCCCATCGAATGTCCCTTCAGGATGTTCGACGAGATCTACAACCGCCTGAAGGGCGATACGAAGATATTCATCGTCGACTTCCACGCGGAGGCGACCTCGGAGAAGAGGGCGATGGGATGGTACCTGGACGGACGGGCCTCGGCGTGCTTCGGCACCCACACCCACATTCAGACCGCCGACGAGGTCATCCAGCCGAAGGGAACGGGCTACATAACCGACATCGGCATGACGGGCTCCCTTGACTCGGTGATCGGCATGAAGAAGGAAGTGTCCATTCACAACTTCATCATGCAGACGCGGGAGTCGCACGAGGTGGCGGGGGGCGAGGCGATGATATGCGGCGCCGTGTTCACCATCTCCGCCGAGGGGAAGGCGCTCAGGGTGGAGAGGGTGAATCACCGGTGACGCGCCGCTGCGGATTGGGGAGTTTCAATGGGCGCGTGAGCGCTTTCGTGATGGCGCTTCCGGTGGCTGCGCGAATTCCGGGATCGCCGCCCGCGGTTTACCCGCGGACATATGGAGGATCGCGGGCAAGGCCCGCAGGATAAGGTCGTGCTTCTTGAATCGATCAGAACGGTAACGGACCTGAGGAAAATGGACGCCGCGGAGCTCCCGCTCCTGGCGGAAGAGCTCAGGGACTACATCGTGGACGTGGTGTCCGCGAACGGGGGACACCTGGCGTCCTCCCTGGGAGTGGTGGAGCTTACCATCGCCCTCCACCGCGTCTTCAAAACCCCAGCCGACAAGATAATCTGGGACGTAGGGCACCAGTCCTACGCGCACAAGATCCTCACGGGCCGCAGGGACGAATTCAGGACGCTCAGGAAATTCAAGGGCCTCTCCGGCTTTCCCAAGCGCAACGAATCGCCCTTCGACGCTTTCAACACCGGGCACAGCAGCACCAGCCTCTCCCTCGCCCTGGGCGAGGCCGTGGGCCGCGACCTGAAGGGCGAGAAGTACAAGGTGATCGCGGTCATCGGCGACGGGTCCCTCACCGGGGGCATGGCCTTCGAGGCGCTGAACCAGATAGGCCATCTCCAGAACGACCTGATCATCATCCTCAACGACAACGAGCATTCCATTTCGAAGAACGTGGGGGCGCTCCCGGCCTACCTGATGCGGATGATAACCGGCAGCCTCTACAACCGCATGCGCAAGAGCTCGTACGATATCATCCGGAAAATACCGCGCTACGGCAACAGGATCTACGACTTCCTCTATAAAATGGAGGCGAGCCTCAAGGGGATACTGGTGCCGGGGCACCTCTTCGAGGACATGGGCCTGCGGTATTTCGGTCCCGTGGACGGTCACGATATCGCCCTCCTATCCGACATCCTCACGCGCCTGAAGGAGATCAACAGCGGGCCGAAGATCCTCCACGTCATCACCCGGAAGGGAAAGGGGTATCGGCCGGCGGAGAACGATCCCGCGGTGTTCCACGGAATCGGTCCCTTCAACAGGGAGAACGGGCTTCCCCTGGAAGGCTACCGACTTTCCTACTCGGAGCTCATCGGCAGGACGCTTGCGGATATTTCGAAGAAGGACAAGAAGGTGATCGCCATCACCGCGGCGATGAAGCTGGGGACGGGGCTCTACGAATTCGAGAAGAAGTCGCCGGGCCGGTTCTTCGACGTGGGCATCGCCGAGCAGCACGCCATCACCTTCGCCGCTGCCCTCGCGTCGAAGGGGTTCCGTCCCTTCGTGT
Source organism: Spirochaetota bacterium (assembly GCA_017998375.1). Taxonomy (GTDB): domain Bacteria; phylum Spirochaetota; class UBA4802; order UBA4802; family JAGODF01; genus JAGODF01. The sequence goes on along the minus strand of JAGODF010000045.1, from coordinate 5,797 downwards.
CGGTTTACTCCACGTTCCTCCAGAGGGCCATCGACCAGGTGATCCACGACGTGGCCATCATGAACCTCCCCGTGCGGATACTGGTGGACCGCGCCGGCATCGTAGGGAGCGACGGGGAAACGCACCACGGAGTGTTCGATATCGCCCTGCTGAAAAGCGTGCCGAACCTGATGCTCTTGGCGCCGTCCGACGGCGCGGAGCTCCGCGACATGATCCACTTCGCCGCGGGGTACGACAAGGGCCCGCTCGCCATCCGCTATCCCCGCGGCAGCGTGAAGGACGCGAACGTCCTCTCCGGCGCGCGCCGTGAGTTCAAACCGGGGAAAATATCGGTGCTGAAAAAGGGAAGGGACATCGCCCTCTTCGCGGTGGGCGATATGATGGGCATCGTCAGGGAGCTCGCCGGGATGCTGGAGTCACGCGGCGCCGGCGTCACCGTGGTGAACCTCATCACCGTCAAGCCGCTCGACATCGAGGGAATCGAGCGGGAGATTTCCCGCACACGTCATTTCATCACCCTGGAAAACGGATGTGTCGCCGGGGGCGCCGGGGAGCACCTGGTATCATCCATACGCCCCGCCCTGAAGTCGCGATGCCTCTTCAACGCGGGCTTCCCTGACAGGTTCATCGCCCAGGGAAGCGTGAGCGAGCTCATGCGCCTCCACGGCCTCGACGCGGAATCGCTCTGCGCACGCATCCTTCCGTCACTGAAATCGCTGAAGAAAAATGAAGAAGGGAAAAAGGCTCGACGCCTTCCTCGCCGAAAGTAACCGCTCGGAGTCCCGGGAAAAGGCCCGGCGGGAGATCCTCGCCGGCTGGGTGAAGGTGAACGGGGAGACCGTGCGCACGCCCTCGCGGCCCGTGCGGGAGGGCGATGACGTGGCGGTGGAGCGTCCCGGCGGCGTGTTCGTGAGCCGCGGGGGCGATAAGATAAACCATGCCCTGGAGCTGTTCCGGATAGACCTGGCCGGCAAGGTCTGTGCGGACCTGGGCGCCTCCACCGGGGGTTTCACCCACTGCATGCTCCTTAGCGGCGCCCGCGCTGTCTACGCGGTGGACGTGGGCTACGGCCAGCTCGACTACCGCCTGAGGAACGACCCGGCTGTCCGCGTGATGGAGCGGACCCACGTGAAGGACCTCGCGCCCGGGCATTTCACCGACCGCATCGATTTCATCGCCGCGGACCTCTCGTTCATCTCCATAACAAAAGTCTTCGACCGCATCCGGGAACTCTTCGCGTCCGCAGAGGGGCTCATCCTCATCAAGCCGCAGTTCGAGGCCGATAAGAGCGAGCAGAAGAAGGGCGTGGTGCGCAGCGCCGACGCCCACAGGGCGATTCTGAACCGCGTGCTCGCCGCCCTCGTCGACAAGGGTATGGCGCTCAGGGGGCTCTGCCACTCGCCCATCAAGGGGCCCGCGGGCAACATCGAGTTCTTCGCGTACTTCTCGCTCGCCGGGGAATCCGCGGTATTCGAAGGCGGCGTCGTGGGCCTGGTGGACCGCGTGGTCGCCGAGGCCCACGCCGCGCTGGATTGACAGAGGTTTCACGCGGAGCCGCGGATAACGGCAAAAGGCAACCACAGAGGCACAGAGGCACGGAGGGAAACAGCAATGGCATTATCTCACGCGGAGACGCGAAGGTCGCGGAGAAAGGCAAAGGATAACGGCAAAAGCAACCACAGAGGCACAGAGGCACGGAGGGAAACAGCAACGGCTTTGTCTCACGCGGAGACGCGGGGAACGCGGAGAAAGGCAATGGATTACGGCAACGGCAGGGAAAGAGAAGACCCGAGACAGGACGTCGAGGGAGGGCCGGTGAGGACAAGAGATTCTTTTGTGGAGTGCATGCCAGCGAGCCAAGGAGGGTGAGCGCGTGGGCTGCGCGGGAGGACGGGCAGGAGGCCCATCCGCACCGCGCATGCGCAGATTATACCAACAGCACGGGCCAAGCCACCACGGCGCATGAGTGGCAGCCTTTTTGGTTACTTTTTGTGCTGCTTACAAAAAGTAATGTTCCCTTGCATGTGACCAGCATGTGAAAACGGAGCTCAAAGCCAACATAACCCAATCGTATTATCTCACGCGGAGAACGACGAAGATGACATGGTGTTCAACGTGAAAGCGCAATTAAATCGTCTTTTTTTGCGTCGCGTACTTCAATATCAAAAAATTTATTTGACCGCCGGGTCATCCACTGAAATAGTATTGATATGTGGAATAAATCACTCACATGGATGTATTGCTTCATCGCCCTCTTGGCGGTCCTGTTCGCCGGCGAGCCGCTTTTCGCGCTCAGCGCGCACCGCATCGTGGCATGGCCGGTGCCTTTCAATCCGAACCGGCAGACACTCACCATCAATTACGAGCCGGGATTTACTCCGACTGCCATTCCAAACCTCGTGAAGGTGGAGATATTCGATATCAACGGCGATCTTGTATATGAAGGGCAGGCCGGAGGCCTCCCGTATTCCTGGAGCGGCCGGAACATGGGCGGCAGGATGGTCCATCCCGGGATGTACATCATCAAGCTGACCGTGGAAAACACCGGCACCGGCGCCTTCGGCAGGCGGATAATCCGCATCGTGGTGGCGCGATGAAGGCATTCAGGACCGGTATCGCAGTTCTGGCAATCGCGGCACTGGCGCTCGCGGCGTCGCGCCTCGACGCGCAGGACGCCGGGAGCCGCGCCTCTTACACGCGGGGAGGCTGGGCAGGGGCGAAGTACGTTGCCATGGGCCGCGCGGCCGAGGTGATGGCGGACGATGTCTTTTCCATTTACTGGAACCCCGCGGGGCTGACCAGCCTCAAGGAACGCGAGCACCTGACGCCGGAGCAGATCAACGAGCGCGCGAAAAGCGGGCGGGTCTCGTCGATCACCGAGGACGACCTCATCCGCTTCTCCGACGAGACAGGTCCGCGCACCGTCTTCCAGCTCGGGGTGTCGGCGGCAATGATAGACGTGGAGCGCGAGGCGGGCTTCGCCGGAGTGGCCTTCAATATCTTCAACGGAGTCATGGGTGCGGGAGTCTACTCCATCCAGTCCAGGAAGATAGAGTCCCGCGACGAGTCGGGGAACTATATCAAGGACATCACATATTCGGGTTCAGTGGGGTACCTTTCGTACGCCTGGATCACCGGAGTCACCTCCATCGGGGTGTCCCTGAAGGGGCTCTATGAGAAGATCGGCGACGTGGGATACTACGGCGCGGGCGCCGACCTTGGCGCCCAGCTGGAGGTGGTCCCGTTTTTGAGGGTGGGTTTCGTAGTGATGGATATCGGCACGGGACTGAAGCCCGACGGCACCTACGAGTATATCGAGGACGAGTACGACTTCGCGTCTCCCTCCATTAAAATCAGCGTCGCACTCACCAGCCGCGAGTCCGCCTTCACCCTGGCGCTCAGCGCGGTCCGGAAGCTTGAGCAGCAGGACTACGAGCTTAACGTGGGCCTGGCCTACAACCTGGTGTCGAATATCACCGTATACGGCGGCCTCTCCGATTCCTTCTTCACGGCGGGTGTATCCTTTAAAATCTGGACGCTGGAAGCGGCCTACGCCTTCAGCTATGATAACATCGATTCCGGGTACAACAACATCGTTTCCCTGACCCTGGAGCTCTGAAATGGCGTTGGTGCCGGCCTCCCGGACCCTGGTCATGGGCATCCTCAATGTGACTCCCGACTCCTTCTACGATGGCGGCAGGCATTTCGATACCGCCGCGGCGGTAGAGCGCGGCGTCGCGATAGTCGGGGAGGGCGCCGATATAATCGATGTGGGCGGCGAGTCCACCAGGCCCGGTGCGGAATCCGTCCCGGCGGACGAGGAGATCCGCCGCGTGTGCCCCGTGATCCGGGAGCTGGCGAATAGAGTTAAGGTCCCCGTTTCCGTGGATACCAGCAAGGCCGCTGTGGCCCGGGAAGCGCTCGCGGCCGGTGCCGTCATGGTCAACGATATCAGCGGGCTCACCTTCGACGGGGAGATGGCCGGGACCGTCGCCGCGGCGGACGCGTATCTCGTGGTGATGCACATCCGGGGCACGCCGCGGACGATGCAGGGAAACACGGAGTACGCGGACCTGCCGGGGGAGATTATCTCTTTCCTGGAGCGCGGGACGGAAGCCGCGATGCTGGCCGGCGTAAAAAAAGATAAAATAATTATTGACCCTGGCATCGGGTTCGGAAAGACTTTTGAGGATAATTACGCGATTTTGGAGGGCCTTCCGCGTTTCAGGGCGATGGGATACCCCGTTCTCGTGGGCCTCTCGCGTAAATCGCTCATCGGCAGGCTGTACGGCGACGATTCCGACCGGCTGCCGGCGACGCTGGCGCTCAACGCCATCGCGGCGTACCGGGGCGCAGACATCGTCAGGGTCCACGACGTGAGGGAGCACGTCCTGGCGATGAAGTCCGTGGACATGTTAAAGAGGATCAGCGGTGACGATGGACGCCATATTTGACAGGGCCTTCTACTTCTTCAGCGCCTTCTGGGGCCACTTCAGGAGCGTCCTGGACATACTCATCGTCGCCTTCATATTCTACTGGATCTACACTTTCCTGGCGAACACCCGCGCCATCCAGCTCCTCAAGGGCTTCTTCGTCATACTCATCATCGGCATCCTTTCCTGGCTCCTGATGCTGGACACCGTAAACTGGCTGATCACGAACCTGGCCACGTCCATCGTCATCACCGTGGTGGTGCTCTTCCAGCCGGAGCTCCGGCGGCTCATCACGCAGTTCGGACAGCGCAACTGGTTTTCCGGCGCCATCAGCTCCGAGGAGTCGTTCCAGCTGGACGAGCTGGTGAACGCGATTTTCAACATGGCGGAGGAGAAGGTGGGCTCGCTCATCGTCATCGAGCGGAACACGGGGCTCAAGAGCTACATCGAGTCGGGGGTGGTAGTGAACTCGCACATTTCCGAGGAGCTCATCCGCACCATCTTCTTCCACAACACGCCCCTGCACGACGGCGCCATCATCATCCAGGGGGGGCGCGTTGCCGCGGCGGCCTGCTATCTCCCCCTTTCCGATTCGAAACAGCTGAAGAAGCATCACGGGGCCAGGCACCGCGCGGCCCTGGGCATCGCCGAGGAGACCGACGCGCTGGTGATAGTCACCTCCGAGGAAACGGGGGGCATCTCCCTGATGGTCAACGGGAAGCTTCACTCAAAGATAAAGGTCACCGACCTTAAAAACATGATCCTCTACTTCATGAATCCGAAAACCGCCTACGAGGAGAAGTACCCGATAAAATGAAACGGCTGATTCCCGACATGCGGCTGTTCCTGGGGCGCCTGGCCGGAGTCATCTCCCGGCGCGACCTGGTGCCCAAGCTCGTGTCCCTCCTCCTGGCGGTGATTCTCTGGGCCTACATCGGCAGCACCAAGCTCGCCGAGGTGGATTATCGCGTTCCCGTGGAGCTGAAGAACGTCCCGGCCGGACTCGTGGTTTCAAAGCAGAACCTGACTTCCATCACGCTCCACATGAACGGCAGGAAGGAGGACGTCGCCAACTTCAATATCAAGAACGTGAAGGCCGTGGTGAATCTGGAAAGTGCCAGGGAGGGGACGAACATCCGGTTCCCCATCACCCTCGTGAAGCAGGAAACACCGGAAAGCATCCGCCTCAACTTGTCACGCAAGTACGTCACCCTGGACCTGGGAAAGAGGCTTGTCCGGCGGGTCCCCGTGGAGCCGGTCCTGGGCGAGAACATCCGGGAAGGGATGGTCGCGGGGCAGCCCGCCGCCCGCCCGGATTACGTGACCATCTCCGGCGAGGAGGCGGCGGTGAAGCGCGTCGATTC
>JAGODF010000368.1 GCA_017998375.1 Spirochaetota bacterium | reverse complement strand
CGCATACTCTTTTGACCAATACCTCACATAGAGGCCCGAACTCATTAGCAAGTGGGATAATGGCGAAGATACACACTGGCAAGCTAAACTATGGAGAAGAATATCAACAAATGCTCCCGGCACGCACAGAGCCCGACGGCACAGGGATTTTCTCACTGCGCTAGGAAAGAAGGGGATTTGTTTTGAGGATAGTTATCTCCAACGAATATTCGTTTTCGGTATACCATCGCTTCCCCCCATCCATATTGAAGTCCTGGACGCCCTTGCGGCACACATGGACATACACGTATTCTTCCTGAATCCCTCGAAAGAATACTGGGGCGATATCGCTTCTCCCTACGAGCAATCACGTGCCATGAAGAAAAAAAGGCCAGCCGGTATCAGGGAGAAAGAACTCCACTTCGAAAGAGGTCATCCCATCCTGGCATCCATGGGAAAGATGGGCCGAGATTTCCTGAGCCATCTCATGGAACTTGACTCACCCCAACCTATAGAAATGTATGACAACCCTCCGCCTCCCGAACGAGGCATTCTATGCGTTATTCAGAATGATATATTCCATCTGAACGACAGGGGAAGCAAGATACCACCCCTGGAAGTCAGCGATAACTATCTCTCACGCGACAAATCCCTCGTTATCAACTCCTGCCATAGCCCCATGCGCGAGGTGGAGGTACTGAAAGACACCCTCCTGTCCCTCTTCGACGACGAAGCCGCGAACTTCGCGCCCGACGAGATACTCGTCCTCACGCCGGACATCGAAGAGTACGCCCCCTACATCGAGGCGGTCTTCGGCTCCGGGGAGCCAGCCATCCCCTACACGGTGGCGGACAGGACCATGCGCCATGAAAGCGCACTGGCGGGCGTTTTCCTCTCGCTCCTGGACGCGGCTCCTTCACGTTTCGAGGCGAGCCGCATAACGGACCTGCTGGAGCACCGCCAGGTGCGCAGGCGCTTCAGCATTGAGGACGGCGACCTTCCCCTCCTGCGCCGGTGGATCATCAACACGCGCATCAACTGGTCGCTGGACGAATCCGGCAGGGAAAAGCTGGGCCTGCCTGCGATTAAGGAAAACACATGGAAGGCGGGACTCGACCGCATGCTCCTGGGATTTGCCATGCCGGGATGGAACCGCGCTATGTTCGCCGATATCCTTCCCTACGACAACATAGAGGGCGGCGACGCCCTTCTTCTGGGAAAGCTCTCCCGCTTCGTGCGCGAGCTCGGTGAGTGCGCCGACGCGCTCAGGCAGGACCGCACCCTTCGCCAGTGGGGCGAGACACTCGATTCTGTATTGGACACGTTCTTTCTCCCGGGAGAGGAATCTGTCAACGAGCTGCGGGCGATAGAGGAAACCATCGCCGGCCTCTCCGAGCTTGCCGACGCGTCGGGTTTCGACGGCATCGTGGATTATCGCACCGTGCGCGCCCACCTGGAGCACGCCTTCGGGGAAAGCGTGTCCAGCCGCAACTTCTTGAGCGGAGGCGTCACCTTCTGCGCCATGCTCCCCATGCGGAGCATACCTTTCAGGGTAATATGCATGATAGGCATGAACGATTCCGCGTTTCCCCGTCAGGACAGCGCCCTGCCCTTCGACCTGATGGCGGCAGCACCCCGGCGCGGCGACCGTTCCCTGCGCGAGGAGGACCGCTACCTCTTCCTGGAAGCGCTCATTTCTGCGCGGGAGCGGCTCTACATAAGCTACACGGGCCAGAGCATCACGGACGCCTCGGAGATACCATCCTCCATCCTGGTGAGCGAGCTCATCGACTGCGTGGAACAGACATTTACCCTGAAAGGCGCGAAACCCGGCGAGCTGCGCGCCCGCATCGTCACGAAGCACCCGCTCCAGCCGTTCAGCCACCGCTACTTCGACGGTGAGCTTTACAGCTACTCGCAGGAAAACTGCGAGGCGAGCGGTATGATATCGCTCCAGGATAAGCCGCGCCCCTTCATCGACGGGCCACTCGCCTCGCCCGCGACCGGCGGCGACGCCGACCTGGCGGACTTCATCGCGTTCTTCGAAAATCCCGCACGCCACCTCGCGCGCCGCGCCCTGAACATCAGGATCCCCCGCGCAGGCGAGGAGCTCAGCGACTGCGAGCCCTACGCGATGGAAGGACTCGAGGGATACGGCATCGAGGACGATATCTGCCGCGCCATCGTGGCGGGCGACGACGTGGAACGCCTGGCCCTCGCCATCCGGGCCGAGGGGCGGCTCCCCCACGGCACACCCGGAAACCTCGCCCTGCGAAAGGCCCTGGGCGCGTCCGGCGCCATCGCCGCGCGGGTGATGGAATACGCCTCAGGCGGGGCGCTTCCGCCGCTTGCCGTGGCCCTGGAAGTAGCGGGGATCACGCTCCGCGGTTCGATAGACAACCTCTGGAAAGGCGCCCACGTGCGTTTCCGTCCCGCGGCCATGAAGGCGAAGGACCTGCTCCGCGGGTGGGTCCATCATCTCGTCCTCAACGCCTGCCGGGGGGAAACGCACCCTTCCCGCACCGTTCTTATCGGCCGCCCGTCCGCCGATAAAAAGATTTCCGGCACCGTGATCTTCCCCGGCATGGATGCCGCCGCGGCGCGGGAAGCGCTTTCCATCCTGGCGCGCTTATTTCTCCGGGGGGAAAGCGAGTGTATCTCCCTCATCACCGAATGCTCACTCGCCTTCGCCCGCGAAATGCGCGATACCGGCGAACGTGAAAAGGCGCTCGCCGCCGCGTCCCGGGCCTGGTTCCGCGAGGACCGCGGTGAGGTGCGTGGTGAGTTCTCCGATCCGTACTTCGATCTCTGCTTCGGCCGCCTGGGCGACGACGCGCGTTTCGGGAAACAGTTCGAAAAAATTTCCATGGAGATATGCGCCCCGCTCCTCGGGAATATGGAGGAAGTCCGTTGAGCGCCCGCGCCGCCACATCGCCCCTGGACCTCCTGGACCCGCCGCTTTCCGGGGTCAACCTCATCGAGGCGAGCGCCGGGACCGGGAAGACCTACGCCATCGCGGCCATCTACCTGCATCTGGTGATGGGCAAGGCGCTTCCCGTCGACGCCATTCTGGTGGTCACCTTCACGGTGGCCGCGACGGAGGAGTTGAAGGGGAGGATCCGCGCCATGCTGCGGAAAGCCCACCGCGCCTTCACCGCCAGGGCAGTGGAGGAGGGCGATAAGGACCGCGCGCTCATGGCAGGGCTCCTTTCCCGCTACGGCGCCGAGCGCGAAACCATCCTGGAGCGCCTCACGGGAGCCCTCCGGGATTTCGACCGCGCCGCCATCTTCACCATCCACGGCTTCTGCCAGCGCATGCTCCAGGACAACGCCTTCGAATCGAGCGCGCTCTTCGAAACGGAACTCCTTGCCGATGACGCCGAGATCCTGGAGGAAGTCGCGGGCGATTTCTGGCGCTCCCGGATGTACGGCGCGTCGGAGGCCGTCGCGCGCTACGCCGCGGCGAACGACGTGTCCCCCGAGGGGCTTATCGGGCTCCTGGAGCGGCGTCCGCTGGATCCCCGCACGCGTATCGTCCCGCGACCGCAAAAGCCTGATATATCGTCCATCGAAAAAAATTTCGCCGAAGCGGTATCGCTCTTCGCGGAAGCGTCCGGCGCGTGGCGCGCAGCGCGCGGCGAGATCAGCGCACTCCTGCTGGCCGCGGTAGACGAAAAGCGCGTCCACGGCGGGAGGATACGGAAGGATTCCCTCTGCGACAGGCTGGCGGAGATG
>JAGODF010000044.1 GCA_017998375.1 Spirochaetota bacterium | reverse complement strand
GTTCATCAGGGCAGTGTTGTTCTGATCCCGCACGTTCACCGTTGCCCCTCTTTCAACCAGGAATCGTACGACGTCCGCGTGGCAGCCCTGCGCCGCCCACCAGAGTGCCGTTCTTCCCTCCCCGTCATCGTTGTTCACGGAATCCCTGTCGGGTCTTTCGCTCACGATCAGCTTCACTATTTCCAGCGAGCCGGCGCGCGCGGCATGCATGAGCGGAGTCGAATCCATACCGTTGCCGCCGAGGTTCGCGCCTGCGTGGATGGCACGCCTCGCGGTTTCGCAATCATTCCTTTCTATAGCTGCGGTCAGCACTTCATTCGCGTTCACGCCGTCGTCCCCGCGCCGGGAATTTCCCGGGCAGCCGGGCAGAAGCAGGAGGATGATGAACACTGCTGAACACGAAACCACTTTCATGCGCCACACCCCGTCACAACGAGAAGCTCGCGTTGATGATCGGCAGGAACGGGACCGCGCCCTCGCGGATGATGTTTATCACCCCGATCTGGACGCCGTACATCTGCCGCGTGTAGTTGATGACGCCTATCTGCAGTCCTTTCGTCCTGTTGGCGATGTTGATGAAACCGACCTGGGTGCCGGTCACCCCGCCGCCGGTGTTGAGCAGCACCGCCAGCTGCATTCCATCGACACTGCCCCTGTTTATCGCCCCGATCTGCACCCCGTCCACATGCCGTGCTCTGTTCAGCGCGCCCAGTTGGATTCCATGCATCCCCCCGCCTCCCATCATGAACAGCTGCGTCGCCCCGGAACTGACATCGTTCACCACCCCGGCCTGCACGCCGTAAAAATCGAGCGGGGAGTTGTAGATTCCCGCCTGGAATCCCATCGTTTCAAGGCTGAAGTTCACCGGCGACACCTGGATGCCGTAGAGCCCGCCGCTGAAGTTGAAGACCGCGCCCAGCTGGATTCCATAGAAATCCCAATGGTTGTAGTTGGCAAGGCCCGCCTGAAACACGCCGCTGTGCTTGAAGTCCCCGCCGGCTTCGTCACGGAAGTCGTTCCAGGTCCTGTCGATGAAGTTGAAGCCGCCCACCTGCGCGCCCATCATCCCGCCCGCGTGGTTCACCAGCCCGACGTCGATTCCTCGCACAAGCCTGCTGGAACCGAAGAGGAGGTTGAACCGGAACCCGTAGACGGTGTGGTATTTCGAAAAGAGCTGGTACGGCTCGAACAGGGAAAGCTGGACCGGGGTCCACCTGTCCCTCGGGTCGGTTTCCGTTGAAAGGCAGGGAATCGCGGCGAGCTGGACGATGAGGAGACATCCCGGCAGTATTTTCATGATATAGCCTCCTTCTTATCGAAGCGGAGCGCGCCCCTGCGCATCCCATCTGATGCATTGTTTTGCCGCCGGCGCAACCACTTTTCTCCGGAGCCGTCGTTCGCAGGACCGGTGACGATCCACGTCAGGCGAAATTTTCACCACGGATCGTGATTTTTTTCAACTGACATGTCACGGACCGTCCAATATTCAGTATATATATCATCGGGTAAATGAACGGGAGGCAGCCGATGTACAATCCTTTTTACAACGGCGTAATCGAGGATGATGACACCGCCCTGGTGCGGGAGGCGCTGGCGGGAAGCAGGCCGTCCCTTGAGAAGCTCGTGCGCCTGCACCAGCCCTGGATCTACAACATCGCGTGCCGCATGGTGGCCGACCTCGACGAGGCCGAGGACATCACCCAGGAGATCCTCATCAAGCTCATCACCCGCCTCTCCACCTTTGATCCGGAAAAAAGCTCGCTCCGCACGTGGCTCTACCGCGTGGCGGTGAACCACGTGATCTCCCTTGCTAAGACGCGCCACGAGGAGCCGCTCTCGGCGCTCGCCGGCGACGGGGACTACTTCGAGGCAATCGGGAAGATCGTCGACGACCGGCGCGCCTCGGCCCCCGAACAGCGCGTGCTCGACTCCGAGGCAAAGGCGGCCTGCCTCACCGGGATGCTCCTCTGTCTGGACCGCCGCTCCCGGATCGCTTTCATCCTCGGGGAGATCTTCGGCGCGAACGACGCCCTGGGCGCGGAGATCATGGAAATGGAGCGGGCGAATTTCCGCAAGGTGCTCTCGCGCGCCCGGGAGCGGGTGTACAACTTCCTGGGACAGAAATGCGGCCTCGTGGACGCGAATAATCCCTGCAGGTGTTCGCGCTCCGTGAGGACGCAGATCAAACTCGGCTTCATCGATCCCGGACGCCTGATCACCGCCCGGGGATCCATCACGGTCTCCGAGGCGCTGGGCGGCCGCGTGGAGAAAATCGAGCGAGAGTACTCGAGGTCGCTCCGCAGCCTCTACCGGGACGGGCCGTTCCTGGAACCGCCCGACCTCGCGGGATGGATGAAGTCCGTCCTGGACAGCGCCGAATTCAGGGATGTATTCAACTTGCAATAGAATGGTTCCGTCTGTCATTCCCGCGCAGGCGGGAATCAAGTCATTGCATTTACAATATTCCGCATCACTGCCTGCACGGGGAGAGGCTTCGCTTCAACCTGAATGGCAGTTGAGATAGAACACTACTTAATAAAAGGAGCAAACCAATGGAAAGGATGATATCGTACTGCGGCCTGGACTGCGCCGCCTGCCCGGTCTACCGGGCCACGCAGAAGGACGACGACGCGAAACGCGCGAAGGTCGCCGGGGCATGGAGCAGGCTGTTCGGGTACGAGTTCAAGATCGCGGACATCAACTGCGACGGCTGTGCTAAAACGGACGGCAGGCTCTTCGGCCACTGCACCCGCTGCGCCGTGCGGCAGTGCGGCATGGAGAAGCGCCTGGAGAACTGCGCGCACTGCGGCGACTACGCCTGCGAAAAGCTGACGGGGCTCCTCGCCACGATCCCGAACCCAGCGGCGAAAGAGAACCTTGAGGAAATCCGGAGAACGCTGGGGATGTGATACGCGGCAGTACCGGATTAATTTTGTAGAAACACCCCGCGGCAACCCCCGGGGCGTTTCTTTCTATTTCTTCCTCACGTACCCAGCCTGCATGTCCAGGTCGACGATCCCGGTGATGGGATCGAGTCCCCTAATATACCCGTAGACGAAATAGAGCTCGGTCTTGCCGTCCACCTCCGCCACCGTGGGCTAGCCGATCGCCAGGACCTTGCCGATGTCGGTCGCGTTCGCCTTCATGCTGGAGACGGAGATATCCTTCTGGAGAACGATTATCGGCGCCGTCCAGCTGCCGCTTGTGCCATAGCCTGTCGCATCATGCGCTCCCAAATAGGCCGCGAAGACCACGTTCACGTCCTCGGTGAAGTAGAGCCCCCCGTCGGTGAAAGTGGGCTGGATCGCCTCGTGCCCCGTCCGGTTCACGCTGTCCGGCAGGACGACCTTTGCCCACGTCCCGCCGGAAGGAAATGTCCCCGATGTGAGCACATACACGGAAATCTTCTTCCAGTCAATATCACCCTCGCCGTCGTACTCGTCGTCGGTCCAGATCGAGAGCACGTTTCCGCCGGTATCGTAATACAGAAATGAATTCCCCTGCGTTCCCGAGTTGTCGCCGAGATCGACGTGCGCGGATGGAAAGTAGCTTCCCCTGACAGGCGCGCTGCCCGGGCCGGAAGGACTCAGTTCGTAATCACCCAGGTTGATGTCCAGGCCCAGCTCGGAGGTAATCGTATAGATGTCGGCGGCGCTGGTTAGGATGTCATTGAGCGAGAAGATGACCGTGTAGGTCCCGTCGGCGTTCGGCCTGAAGCTCAGCCCGTAGGGCCCCAGGATGCCGTCTCCGAGGTCGTCGAAGGCCATGTAAAACGGCTCCGTGAAAGATCCGTCCGCCTGCCGCTTGAATCCGTAGAACATGGTCGTGAGCGCAAGGAGCGGCACGCTGTCGACCGGCATTCCCCAGGAGGCGGCGTTGTGGAGCTGCGTGGTGCCGGAAAATCGCCCGCTGAAAAATCCCGGGCGCTCCGGCGCCGTGTAGGTGCCGTACGTTTCGTTGATCCACGGATGTTCGCACCGGGTGGGATAGAGCCTGTTGCCCTCGCACCCGCCTGTCGCCCGGGGCTCGTTGTAGACATAAATGCTGCTGAACCGGTAGGGCCCGGTCTGCACGAAGAGATACTCCCCGTCGGGGGTGATGGTCACGCCGTCCTCGTAGCCCGCCGTGTTCACATACCCGGGAACCGACAGCGGCTGACCCCAGTCAGGGTGCACGTCCCAGAAGACGAGGGGAATCCGGGTGATCGACGCGCCGCCGTACGACACGATCACCGGGTGCTCCCCGGTCTGGTCCGGGGTGACGGTGAACTCGTAGCTGCCGTCGCCCTTATCGGCCACCGCCGACACTGCGGGATTCGACGTGTCCGACGGTTTTTTTACCGACACCGAAAGCGCCGCCCCGGCGAAGGGCGCGCCGTCCTTCGTGAGCTTCGCGGTCACTTTAATCGGATCAAGGCCCGCCGATTCGATTCTGGTGAATTCGAGGGCGATGGAGTATGCTGGGATCGCTGGCGCTTCGTCTACACCCTGGGAGCACATCACTCCCCAGGAAACGAGCGATGCAAGGGAAACGGCAACTATTACGATCCGACAATATCTCATCATAACAGCAAGTATACCTTGAAATTTAATGAAGGGACAAAAAACGCCCCGCGGATTTTTCGGGGCGTCCTTATATAAGATTACGATTCACTCCTTCACACCCTCCCCCTTACGAAGGGGGAGGTGCCCGGAGGGTGGAGGGGGTCACGGGTTCATCACGTATTTGTCCACCAGCGCGTAGACGTTCTCTTTCAGTATCTTCTCGTAGCGCTCCTTGTTCACCACGGGGCGCTTGATCATCTTCAGGCACGCGGCCTGCTGCTTCTCCGTGGAGATCGGCTTCGCGTAGAGCATCATGGCGAACTTCACCATGTCGCGGATCATGAAGTCGAAGATCTGGTCGATGATGTGGTCCTCCACGCCGTAGATCTTCTTGTTCTCGAGGATCAGCTGCCCGTACGCCACCAGCGTAAAGAGCTCGCCCACGTTGAGCAGGAAGTCGATGTCCTCCGACTGCGCCTTCATCGACTCCATCGACGCCAGCATAAACTCCTTGAACGCCTCGATCTGCTCCTTGAAGACGTTCACGTTCGGTATGTTCACCGAGTTGTAGGCGATGTTGTAGTCGTGGAACTGGAGCTTGCCCAGCCCCTTCGTCGGACCCTGGTTGAAGAGGAAGTCGTCGTTCGCCGCGTCGCGCCGCTGCGGTATCTCGGGATACTGCGCCGGGTTGAAGAAGTAGTTCGGCATGAACTTGATGATGAGCGCCATGTTCACGTGCACCGTGCCCTCGAGCTTGGGAAGCGCGCGGATGTCGGTGGCGGCGTTCTCGAAGTAGGTGTCCTTCTCGAAGCCCTTGGCGGCGATCACGTCCCAGAGGAGGTTGATCACCTCCTCGCCCTGGGTGGAAACCTTCATCTTCACCATCGGGTTGTAGAGGAGGTAGCGCTTGTCGCTCTCGCTCGCCGAGCGCATGTAGTCGGTGGCGCGCAGCGCGAAGAGCTTCATCGCCGTCAGGCGGCAGTAGGCGTCCATGAAGAGCTGCTTGATGTGCGTGAAGTCGGTCACCATGCTGCCGAAGAGCTTGCGGTGCGCCGCGTGGTTGAGCGACTCGTAGAAGGCGTGCTCGCAGATGCCGATGGAGCCCCAGCCCAGGTTGAACTTGCAGATGTTGATGGTGTTCAGCATGTCATCCCAGGCCTTCTGCCCCTTCTCGAGGATGTCCGCCTCGGTGATGGGATAGTCGTGCAGCGCGTATTCCGCCACGTAGTCCTGGTTGTTGATGATGTTCTTCACGCACTCGTACTTCGGGTGCTTGGAGTCGACCGCGAAGAAGACGTAGTCGCCGCTGTCGGCGACCTTGCCGAAGGTGGAAACCATCGCCGCCTCGTTGCCGTTGCCTATGTAGTACTTGTCGCCGTTGGCGCGGTAGGTCCCGTCGCCGTTCGGGTAGAGCATCATGTCACTGGAGTAGATGTCGGCGCCGTGCTCCTTCTCCGAGAGGCCGAAGGCGAAGATGGCGCCTTCCTTGAGGTGCTTCGCCGCCTTCTGCTTCGCCTCGGCATTGGAGCCGAGGAAGATGGGGCCCAGGCCCAGTGCGCTTACCTGGAAGGTGTACCAGTAGGTAAGCCCGTAGAAGCCGAGGATCTCCGCGAAGTCGGTGATGCGCGAAGTGTCCCAGCGCGCGTTCTTATCGCCCACGCCTGCCGGCGTGAGGAGCTTCGCCATGATCTGGTTTTCCTTCATGAAGTCCAGGAATTCCGTGTACCACTTGCAGGCATGGAAGTCATCCTTCATCTTCTTGAGGCCCCGGCCCTCGAAGAAGTCGATGGTCTTCAGCATTATCTGTTTCGTTTCCTCGTCGGCGTACTTCGCCACTACGTTCTTCGGGTTGAGTATGATTTTTTCCATTTTATTTCTCCTGTTTACATCAGGTCGATGATACCCGGGCGGCATTAGTCACCCTGAGCGGAGTCGAAGGGTGCTTGCCGGCATCATGGTTCGACTCCGCTCACCATGACCATTCAGCCGATTCGAAAACACAACCTGTTCCACACGGGAGAGGGTGATATCAACCACCCCCACCCGGCCTCCCCCGTGCTTCGACTTCGCTCGGCAACCGGAGAGGATAAAACCCTAAAAATTCTGGTCCCTCATCTTGTACGTGCCCTTCAGCGCGTAGACCTGTTCCTTGTAGATCTTTTCGAAGCGCGACGGGTTTGGAAGCGGCGTGCGGATGATCGCCAGGGAAAGCTCCTTCTGCTTGTCACTGTTCGACGGCTTCAGGTGAATGCCGAGCGCGTACTTCGAGAAGTCGCGCACCATGAAGTCGAAGATCTCCTCGAGGAGGTCGTCCTCAACGGGGAAGAACTTCCTGTTCTCGATGATGAGCTGCCCGTAGGCGACCAGCGTGAGAATTTCGCCCAGCGCCAGCAGGTAGTCGATGTCGGCCGCCTGCTCCTTCGTGGGTCCCGCCTCCGCGAGGAACTTCTTGAAGAGCTTGATCTGCTCCTTGAATATATTCACGTTCGGCAGATCCACCGACTTGTAGGCGATGTTGTAGTCGTGGAACTGGATCTTCCCGAGGCCCTTCGTCGGCCCCTGGCGGAAGAGGAACTCGTCGTTCGAGATGTCGTCGCGGCGCGGCACCTCGGCGTATTCCTTCGGGTTGAAGAAGTAGTTCGCCATGAATTTCACGATGAGCGCCATGTTCACGTGCACGGTGCCCTCGAGCTTGGGAAGCATCGGAAGCTCGTGCTTGGCGATCTCGAAGAACGGCTCGTTCTCGAAACCCTTCGCGGCGATCACGTCGTGGAGGATGTTCATCACGTCCTCGCCCTCGCGCGTCACCTTCATCTTCACCATCGGGTTGTAGAGGAGGTAGCGGCGGTCGTCGTCGTTCGCGGTGCGCATGTAGTCCTGCGCGCGCTCTGCGAAAAGCTTCATCGCCACCAGGCGGCAGTAGGCGTCGGTCAGGAGGCGCTTCACGTGCGGGAAGTCGGTCACGAACTTGCCGTAGACGTTCCGGTTCGCAGCGTGGTCGATCGACTCGTAGAGAGCGTGCGTGCACAGGCCTATCGCGCCGAAGCCCAGGTTGAACTTGCAGACGTTGATCGTGTTCAGCATGTCGTCCCACGCCTTCTGCCCCTTCTCGGTGATGTCGGCGGCGGTGATGGGATAGTCGTGCAGCGCGTACTCGGCCACGTAGTTCTGCTCGTTCACCACGTTGCGGACGCACTCGTAGTTCTTGTGCTTCGAGTTCACCACGAAGAAGACGTACTCGCCGGTGTCCGCCATCTTGGCGAAGGTCGATACCAGCGCCGCCTCGTTGCCGTTGCCGATGTAGTACTTGTCGCCGTTCGCCTTGAAGGTGCCGTCCGGCTGGGGATAGAGCATCATGTCGCTGGAGTAGATGTCGGCGCCGTGCTCCTTCTCGGAAAGGCCGAATGCGAAGACGCCGCCTTCCTGTAACAGCTTCGCAGTGCGGTGCTTCACTTCCTCGTTGGTGCCGTTCCAGATGGGGACGAGGCCCAGCATCGAAACCTGCCAGGTATACCAGTAGGTGACGCCGTAGAAGCCGGTGATTTCGGAGAACTCGCAGTTACGGTAGGTATCCCACCGTGAATCCGACGCGCCGTATCCCGACGGTGTCATGAGCGTGGCGAAGACCTGGTTTTCCTTAAGGAACTCGACGAAGTCGTAGTTCCACTTTTTCTCGTGCCAGTCTTTCTTGATCGCCTTGAGTCCCTTCTTTTCAAAGAAGTCGATCGTCTTCAGCATTATCTGCCTGGACTTCTCATCCTTGTATTTCCTTTCGTGCTTGTGGGGATTGAGCAGAATCTGTTTCATGCGTGTATTCTCCTTAATGTATTAAAGAATATATACCATTGCGATATCCGGTCACCCTGAGCGGAGTCGAAGGGTGGTTCTCGGCATCATGGTTCGACTCCGCCCACCATGACCATTGTGCCGACGCGATTTTCTCCGTCCGCTTATCAAGACTCCGAACGGTGTTCGAATTGTCAAACGATTTTCGGAAAAAATCCTTGCAATTTCAACCCCCCGTGCGATGAAGGCGGCATGGGAAAAGTGGTCAATATAAAGCAGAAAAATACCCTGGGGAAGCTCAAGTCCGAGGAGCGGCAGAACAGGAAGAACCTCATCATCGACGCCGCCGAGCGGGTCTTCGCCAGCCGCCCCTTCGACAAGGTGAGCATGCGGGAGATCGCCGAGGAGGCCGGGATGGCGGTATCGTCCATCTACACCTACTTCCCCAACCAGGAGTCGCTTTTCCTGGAGGCGGTGCTTCGCGACTCCAACCAGCTACTCGACGAGATAGAGGGGATGATACAGCCCGGCCCGGGCGGCAGCGCCATCATCGACCGGGTCATCGAGACCTTCATCGAGTTCATCGCCCAGCGCGACTCCTACTACCGGATGATGGTGGTCTTCATGACCCACGGGAACCTCAAGCCCGAATCGATCAGGAAGCTGAACGGCGTGGTGGGCAGGGGCCTGGCGATGTTCGACCCGATTTTCGTCAGTGCGGGCTACCGGGGCAACGTGCGGCTGCTCTCTCACTATTTCTTCGCGATGTTGAACGGAATCCTGGTGACTTTCCGGAAATTTCCGGGAAGGAGTGATAAAGTGATAGTAGCCCACATGAAGCGCGTGGGAAGGACATTCACAGGTCTCCTGGCACCGAACAATGAGAAAAAATCCCGTAACGGTCAGCGTCAGCGAACTCGTTGAAATTCTCGAGAGATATTTCGAGTCCGCCGGAAAGCTCAACTACGCCATAAAGATACTGGGCCATCCCGGCGTGGGGAAGTCCGCCGTTGTGCAACAGGTTGCCGAACGGATGGACCGCCTCTTCATCGACACGCGTCTCGCCTTCAAGGAGAACGTGGACCTGGGCGGTTACCCGGTTCCCGACCCGGCGTCACGGAGGATGATATACTTCCGCCCGAAGTTCATCCCGCCCGAGAGCGTGCCCGAGGGAAAGAAGGGCGTCGTCTGGTTCCTCGACGAGGCGAACCGAGCGCACCCCACCGTCATACAGACGCTCTTCCAGATCATCACCGAGCGCACGTGCGGCGAGCACCGGCTCCCGGGCGGGACGGCCATCGTGCTCGCGGGGAACCTCGGCGAGGAGGACAGCACCACCATCACCGACTTTGACGACGCTGCCCTCGACGGGAGGCTCGCGGTCTTCCAGCTCCGCCCATCCGCGGAGGACTGGCTCGCGTGGGCGCGGACGGAGAACATCCATCCCTCGGTGATCCGGTACATCTCCCTCTTCCCCGAGCGGCTCTGGGACGAGGCGAACATCAACCCAAACCCGCGCGGCTGGCACCAGGCGTCGCTCGCGATTTCAGATGCATACAAACTCCAGGGCGAGGAGGACCTCGCCGATTACCTCGCCCACAACCCGGAAGGCACGCTCGGCGGCGTCATCGAATCGCTGCTTTCCACGGTGGCCGCGCGCGATTTCATCATGCAGGTGACCGCGCCGCGGGCGATCACCACGGGCGAGATTCTCGGCGGCGACGCGGCGCGGCTTTCGGCGGTCGCGCGCGGAGAGGTTCCGGCGGAAGATTTACTGTGGGCGGCGTCCGGCGCGGTGTCGCATCTCCGCGAGCTCGCGATCGAAGGTGGGGGAAACATCGACAACGGCGGCCTCGCCACGCTGGCGAACGTCCTCTCGTTCATGGGAAGCTTCCGCGCGGACCTGCGCGTGTCGTTCTTCTATCTCATCATCCGCGACTGCGGACTCTTCACCCGCGTGCCGGCGGCGATCGATCTCATCAGCGACGAGTCGCTCCGCGCGGCGGTGAGGGAGAGGTTCGGCGCGATGCTGGAGGATGGAGCGTAGGCGTATGAACATCCAGGAATTTGCGTCCATCCCGGAGCGAGGTTCCTGCTGACATAAGCTCCGTTATAGGAAGCGAATTTCAAATATAATGCGAAACAGTTGAAGAAAGTCAATAATAATTTCATTTCGGTGAAGTAACGATTTTCGTGAATTTTACGGCCCTCGCTTCATGGGCCGGAAATACCCCTTAAACAAGCAATATTCCCTCCGCATCCTATGCCATACCTGCTCGGCATTGCAACCGTACACTACGGAAGGATGCATCTCCGCGCCGCAATCAGGACATTTTTCGGGATCCGTGTTGAAACAGTGCCCAACTGCCGCCTTCCAAGTTGCGTTCTGGATCTTTTTCAGTTTATCCCCGGCCCCGTGCGCATAAATGCCGTAGTATCGGATCATTTTCTGGTGCTTTTTCGGCAGGAAGTAGAGCATCTTCGTCATGAATTCGTAGATGTCCATGGTGACGGTCTTGTAGCTCTTCTCTTTGGTGCGTACATCGAGCCAGCTCTTGTAGCGGAATGTGACAGTCTTCTTCGCGTGATCCACCGCGAGAATCTGGCTGTTGTGAAAATAGCCGGCGGCAAGGTACTCCGCGGTGCGGAAGAGCACTTCGCTTTCCGTGCCGATTATGGGCTTAAAGTGAACGTGAAATCCGTTCGCATATCGATTCTTTATCGCGGTTATTTCGTCTTCGCTAAACATCTCCATCTTGCGGAAAAGGCGACACACTGCATCCATCCACGCGAAACGTATTCGCTTAAACTGCACAAACGGAACAGTATTCACCTCACCGGTTTCCGTGTTCACCAGTTCCCTGGTGCCGATAAGGTGCACGTGCGGATTGTAGTTGAGGCCGTTGCCGCAGGGATGGATTGTCGCCACAATTCCAGCCGACCACTCCCTGCCGAGATTTCCGCCGCTCTTCCGGAGGTTCTTCCAGTAGACATTTGCCGCTTCCTTGATCAGCGTCTCGGGTTTGAATCCCTTCTCGAACAACCTTCGCCTCACGCCGCCGGGAAGCGTGAAAGTCACATGGAAGTGCAAAAGTTCAGGGTTCATGATGTACGAGAGGTGAATGGACCAGCCGAATATTTTCTTTCTGTAACAGGAAAGGCACAACCGCGACTTGCAGGTGAAGGGGACGACGAGGACAGTGCCGCAGTCGGGGCAGGTGTGCCGCCGGAAACCGTTGCGGTAACTGCCGCAGGCGATGAGCTTTTCCGCTTCCCAGACGGCGGGGCCGGTCATTGGGCCATATAGTTGTGCGAAACGCTCCTGGTACACGGCACGAAAGCCCTGCCAGTGACGCTGCCAGATGTTCTTATAGAGGGAGAACCGGTCGAGCCCGGGAGTGTAGGCCGGTTTTTCTGAATGGGGTGAAGAAATGTACATGCCATACTTCCGTATAGCATACTACGTACACCGAAGGTGAAACATTAAATTTTTTTACCATCATCCCCGAAAAAGTCTAAATGCGGGCAATAGGTATATTTTTAATCCGAGACTGCGGGCTCTTCACGCGCGTCCCCGCGGCGATCGATCTCATCGGCGACGTTTCGCTGCGCGAAGAGGTGCGGTAGAGGTTCGGCGCGATGCTGGATGAGGGGATGTGAATGTAAACATGCAAGGAAAGAGCTCTCCAATGGAGCGAGGTTCCTGCCGGACATAAGCTCCGCTACAGGAAGCGCACTTCGTGAAAACAACTCCGCTCCAGGCAAAAAAGCTCCTTGACGGGGTCCTTAAAATTTACGTCCTCAACCATCACCGACAGCTTTCTGGGCGTTTTCACGGAGCCCCTCCCCTGCACGCATGATCTCAGAGACGACCTGTCATCTCCTCGATCCAATGTACTGATTGCCGGATGCATCGTCAACAATTACACCCGCCCGGCGGCCATGCGCATTGAGACAGTTCACCTCGCCAATCATTCCGCCATTTCGCGACGGAAAATCAAAGGCTTATCTGTTTGTACCAGTTTTTCGATGCCGAACGCCGACACGACGCTTCTCAGCTTCGTACCGGCGGAAGTGATGTGCAGCGTGCGCGGGCTGTATCCGTTCCCGCCGGTTTCATGGCCATCGAGCTTGTTCTCCGCAACGAGCATGCCGAATTTGTCCTTGTTGAGTTCGAAAATAACGAGGTTTTCTCCCTTCAACTGAAACAGGAAAATGATGCACGGCAGTTCTTCGATTCTCGATGCCTTGCCACTCGATTCCGCTTGCGCTTTGTCCCACGCCACGAGGTAGCTCTTCCCGGCATGGCGAAACGTTTTTCCCGCGAAGGGTATATCTTCCACATGCCCTCCCTTGCGCTGAAACCTCTTCAACGTGCAGTTCATAGCACCGCCCGACGGCCGGGGGAATATCAGTTTCATAAACTCCTTATCCAGGTCCACTTTTTCCTGGCCCGGCTCCAGAAAATCCCATGTGCCCGTAAGACCCTCATCGACTACGGTTTCTCCGGGAAGGAAAAAGTGCTCCCGGAATTGCAGGCCGCATGAAGAAACGCATAGAATTGCCGCAACAAGTGTAAAAGCCCATATTGTGCGCATCGTCGGCACCTCCGCTCTGTCCTTTGCATGTAAATACCTGGCCCATGAATCGCACCGGGAAACACATTATCCGCACATCATTACTATTTCATATGCAGGAAAGACCTCATACAACAGAGCGCGGTCCCTGCCGGACATAAGTTCCATTATAGAAAGCGCACTTCGTGATAACTGTGCTGTCCCCGGCAAAAAGCCCCATGATTCGCGTTAACCTCCCCTTGCGCTTATAGCCCCATGCAGCAAACAGTGTTGTATCACGCGGATGGCGAGGAGTGATGAACGGGCGCCGCGAATGTTTCCCTTCGCGGCAGAAGAGTATCGCGGGGCGACGGGCAAATCCCCGGCAGGCTGTTCACTCTCCCCCGCCGCACTCCCCTTCCTCCCCGACGAAACAATAGCCGTTCTTGCCGGAGTTCTTCACGCGGTACATCGCGTTGTCCGCAAGCTTTATGAGGCGGTCCATCTCCTCGCCGTGCTCCGGCGCGATGGCGATTCCTATGCTCGTTCCCAGCACGGCCTCCTTCCCGCCGATCACTATCGGCAAGGACACCGCGCCGATAATCTTCCGCGCTATCGGCGCCGCGTCCTCCGGCGCGGTGACGCCCGTCACGATCACCAGGAACTCGTCGCCCCCGATGCGGGCCACCGTGTCGGTCTCCCGCACGCACGACTGGAGGCGACGCGCCGTTTCGATGAGCACGTGATCACCCGCGTCATGTCCCAGCGTGTCGTTCACGGACTTGAAGTTGTCCAGGTCGATAAACATCACGGCAACCGAATTTTGCATCCGGCGCGCCTGGCCGAGCGCCATCGCCAGGCGGTCTTTCGAAAGGCGCAGGCCGGGTAGCCCCGTGAGCGCGTCGTGCGTCGCCAGGTGGCGGATCCGCTCCTCGGCGCGCTTCCGTTCCGTGATCTCGGTGATCATCCCGCAGAGGCCGGTGACGACATCGTTGTTGTCGCGCAGCGGGAACTTGATCGAGATGAAATACCGCGTCCCCTGCGCGTCTTCGAGCACTTCCTCCTTCTCCAGCGTCTGGCCGGTTTCCATGACCTCGAGGTCGTTCCGGCGGAACTGCTGCCCGGTTTCGCCGGGAAAAATCTCCTCGTCGGTCCTGCCCAGCACGCCGCCGCGGTTCAGCCCGGTTTTCTGTTCCCATGCCGTGTTCACCAGGTCGTAACGCCCGTCCCGGTCCTTGATGCAGATGAGGTTTCCGCTGCGTTCGATCAGGTCGTAGAGGAACCTCCGGTGCCCCTTCAGGTCCTCCTCGGCGCGGATGCGGTTGGTAATGTCGGCGATGCTGGAGAGCAGGCACATGGTTCCGTCGATCACAAGCGTCTGTGCAGAGAAGAGCCCGGTGAGAATTTCACCTTTTTTCTTCCTGAAACGGAACACCCTGTCGGTCACCGGCCGTCCCGCGCGGATTTCGGCCGTCACCTCGTCCCGGTTCTCCAGGTTCACCCAGAGGTTGAGGTCGATTGACGTCTTCCCCACCAGCTCCTCACGCGAATACCCGGTGATCAACAGGAAAGCGTCGTTCACCTCGACGAGCGATCCGTCCTCCAGGCGGGTGATGGCGATCGCGTAGGGAGAGGTCTGGAACGCTTTGGCGAATTTCTCCTCGCTGACGCGCAGATTCTCCCCGGCCCGCAGTTTTTCGGCGAACTCGCGTTCCACGTCGGACACCAGCCTCCGATTGATCATGAGCGCGAGGGAGAACGTGAGGAGGATGAAAAGCATCATGTATGACAGGAGCACAAGCCCGGGAATGATCCCCGACGTCCAGAACTCGTTGCCAGGGGGCATTGCGACGGTGGCGGCGATATACAGGACGCTCACGAGGCAGTAGAGCGCGAATACGACGCCCGCGGGCCTCGTGGCGGGCCGCAGCGTCCGGTCCGCCCCCCGGAGCATGAGCCAGGCGCACTGCAGGCACAGGAACAACAGGGCGAAGGACAGGTTGATGTTTCGCAGGGGGAGACTCAGATATCCGACCGTAAAATACACATGCACTGCCGTGAATACGGCCAGCATGACGTAATTGTGGAACCGGCGCACCTTCCTGCCGGTGAAGCGCCCCAGCCCCTCGTACAGCATGACCGTGCCGCCGATCACGATGACGTTCCCGGCGACGGGCGACATCAGGGGCGGCAGGATGTCGCGGAACGAGACGAGCACAAGCCCCATGAACTGAAGGACGTAATCCGCGAGCCACAGTGAAATTCCGGGATAGCGCCCGCGGTTCTGCCGCCACAGGGCGGCCATCACCACGAGACAGATGAACGCGGTGAAGATGTAGATTATAATGAGTGTTTTCAGCTCGATAAGGTTCATTCCGCCATCATTTTCCAAGCCGTGCGATGATGAATGACGCCACAAAAGCTTCGAGCAGGCTGAGCGGCACTGCAAAGTACAGCAGCCCCCCCGGCAGGACTCCCATGTTCCCGATGACCACCCACATCATGACGAACGCCATGAACCAGGAAAGGATTGTTGTCTGTATCAGCGAAAACTTTTTCGAAATAATGAAAATGCCGATTGCCAGAAACAGCGACCAGAGTCCCCAGACCGCCCCGTTGACCGGCTCCGAGGGAAAGACGAGGCCGAGCCCCCGGTAATGATCAACCCAGTGAGATTTAAGGAGAACCTCGTTCCTGAAGAATTCCGAGGCGCCAATCCAGGCCGTTGCGGCCAGGATGGGCAGAACCGTTTTCCTGAATAACTCCATGTCGACCTCCCCGCGGAATGCCATCGCGAGCCGTAGCGCATTGGCGGGCGTCAATCGCCCGCCGCGTGATAAATATTGCGCTGACCGACGGCAATTGCAATCCTTTTTCCCCGGAAAACTCCGCCCATCATCACAGGCCAGGCCGGCCGCGGCGGCGCGGCCAGATATGTTGACAGGGCGCTCGCGGCGCGCTACACTGCCCCCATGACGACGCACACCACATCGCCCCTCGAACGAACGCTCGCCGAGCTCTGGCTGCGGAGCCGTTTCACCTCGTACTTCTTCCAGTCGGTCCAGCTCCGTCGGGAGGACGGCATTCCCACGCTCGCGCTCGCGGCGGAAGGCTCGCGCGCGACGCTGCTCTACAATGAAAAGTTCACCGCCTCCCTGCCGCTTGAAGAGCTCATCGGCCTGCTGGTGCACGAGATGCTCCACGCGGTCCTCTCGCACGACCACCGCGCGCTCCCGGACGAGGACCTGCGCCTGCAGAACATCGCGCAGGACATGACCGTGAACAGCTACATCCGCGCGCACCGGAACGACTTTTTCTCCAGGCGCGGCGACTACGAAGCGTCGGTACCGCGACTCGTTCTACCCGCGGGGCTTCCCACCGTGCCCGCAAAATTTTACCCCGACACGAAAATCGCCGACCCTTCCTGGGAAGAGGTCTACCGCTGGCTGAAGGCGCAGCCCGCCGATTCGCTGAAGGATCTGCTCACCGGCCGGGACGACGGCCCGCTTTCCGGCGACGACGATGCCGATATCGCCTCCGCGCTGAACGACGTGCTGCGCAACCCGCTCCGCATCCCGGTGGAGGACATTCCCGCGCAGAAGTTCGCGCTGGGAGACCTGCAGGGCCTTGCCTTCACGGGCCGCGACGAGGAGTCGCTCCCCACCGGAGTGCACCTCTTCCACGGCAGGGATGAACGCCGCACGCTGGAGGCGCAGCGCGACCGCGTCATCTCGCTCGCGTCCTGCGACAACGAGTGCCGCGAGGAGCGCTCGCTCGAGGAAATCCGCGGCATCATCCGACGCGCAGCCGACGTGGACATCTCGTCGTGGAAGCGGCAGCTCCGCAGCATCATCGACTACTCGTCGCAGTCGGGCGAATGGGCCTACACCTACGGGCGCTTCAACCGGCGCTACTTCGCCGCCGGCGTCTATTCGCCGGGGCGCGTTTACCGGGAACAGGAAATCATCACCATCGCGGTCGACGTATCGGCGTCGATGGTGATGAAGCCGGAAGACATCGAGGCGGCCTTCGGCGTCGTGGAGGAGCTCCTGGGAAAGTACCGCGTACACCTTGTCTGCATCGACGAGGAGCTGTTCGTCCCGCTGAAGAAGAACGGTGCCCTGTCGCGCGGAGGCGATCCCACTGCGCCGTACGTCTACAAATCGGGCGACTGGAAACACCTCCGCACCGGATCGAGCGGCACCACCTTCTTCTCGCCGCTCTTCAACGACTACATGCGCGGACACCATGAGCTGCTCCTGGTCGTCACCGACGGCGAGGTGTACGACCTGCACCTATTGAAAAAGTACACACCCACCGTCTGGGTGCTCCCCGAGGACGCGCGCCCCGGCTTCCGGGCCCCGTTCGGAAGGACGGTGAGAGTGAGGAGACCATAATGATTGATTCGACAGAATCATCCGCCGAAAAAAACTATCGCGCGGGCCTTGCGGGGGACGGCTTCGACTTCACGCGCGGACTCGGCGAGATTCTCTCGCTCGGGTCGCCGTCCTTCATCTTCATGGCGGGGCGCGACTGGCCTTCCTTCGATTACGCGCGCGGCATTGCACGGCTTTGCGAGCTGCGCAGCGCCGAATTCATCCACAAGGCCGGCATTTTCTGGAAGGAGTTCGATTTCGCGCGCGGCCTCGACGCGCTGCGCGGCATGGGCGATCCCGAGTACGTCTACCGGGCCCGGCGCTTCTGGAAAGGATTCGATTACCGGTCGGGGCTGGACGCGGTCATCGACGCGGGTCCGGCTCGTTAGGTCTA
>JAGODF010000367.1 GCA_017998375.1 Spirochaetota bacterium | reverse complement strand
ACGGTGCCGCGATGGAATAATTTCCGATACCGATGGGTATCGGTCACGCCCCCCCTTCGTTTGCGATTCAATTATTTCTCCCTGGAAACCGAAATATATACCATGAGACGAACCTTCGCACAGCGCCGCAACATGTGGCTCTTCCTGGCCGTGCTGCTCCTTGCAGCCGGCATGGCGTCCTGCGCCCCTCCGAACCTCCGCCGGGGATGGATGTTCCAGAGTTCCGGCTCGCGGCGCAATATCGTGGAAACGGCGCGGCAGTACGTGGGGACCCCCTATCGCTACGGGGGTGAGTCGCCGGGCGGTTTCGACTGCTCCGGATACGTGATGTATGTGTACCAGAAAAACGGCATCGATATCCCTCGCACGGCCCAGGACCAGTTCCGCGGCGGCAGGAGGATCACGCGCAGGCACCTCAAACCAGGCGACCTGGTCTTCTTCCAGACATCGCGCACCGCGATATCACACGTGGGGATTTACGCCGGCAGAAACAGGTTCATCCACGCCCCGAAACCCGGCAAGAAGGTGGGATACGCAAGCCTCGCCAACAGCTACTGGTCCCGCCGCTTCCGGGGCGCAGTCACCTACCTCAACTGAAGCCCTCTTTGCGCTGCTTCCGCGCGCCTCTTTCCAGGATGAACTGGTCGGTTTCCCATTCGTCCAGCAGCCTGTTGTACGCCTGGGTGATACGCTGGTGGGTGAGCACTCCCGTGACCTTCGCGCTTCCCGCTTCCTTCGTCACGGGTATCATCTCCAGGTCGCGCAGTTCCATTTCCCGGAGCACTTCCGAGACGCGGGCACCCTCGGCAACAGCTCCCGTCTCGCAGTAGATGTCTCCGGCGATGAGCAGGTCCACCAGGTCCTCGGACATCAGGGCCTGCTTGATATCGTTCAGGCTGATTGTCCCCAGCGGTTTTTTCTTTTCATCGACCACCACGACGCTCCCCGATTGAGACGCAAGCAGGATGCCGGAGAGTTTCGCGAAGGGCGTGCGATAGTCCGCGGCTTCGAATTCGCGCTCCATGATATCACCCGCCTTCACCCTGCCCAGGAGGTCCACCTCGCCGCGTTTCGACACGTCGATCCCGTCCTCCATGAGCTCCCGGGCGTAGACCGTGCCGCCGTTATAATAGATGGTGACGATGTACGAAAGTATCGACACGAGCATGAGCGGCAGGATAAACTTGTAGTCGCCCGTGGTCTCGAAGACGAGCATGATGGCCGTCAGCGGGATGGAGTTGATGCCGGCGAGTATCCCCCCCATGCCTATGAGGGCGAAGGTCACCGGGTCCAGGGTGAATCCGAACGCGGAGTTCATCACCAGGGCGAAAGCGTATCCCAGCATGACGCCGATGACCAGGGACGGCGCGAAGGTGCCGCCGAAGCCGCCGGCGTTCACGTAGAGGGCGAGGAAGGTCACGTAGAGGGCGAAGAGGATGACGAGCGTCGCCGCATCGAAGCGCCCCGCCACCACCTCGCCGATGGTATCGTACCCCATGCCGAAGAGGCTGTAATACTTCGTTATGACGAGCCCGAATACGATCGAAAGCGGGATAAGCTTCATAAACTCGTTTTTGATCCCCAGGGTCTCGTTCATCAGCCTCTTCGACGCGTTCTTGATGCCGAAGTAGAGGAGCGACGCGATCCCGCAGAGGATGCCTATGGCGAAGAAGAACGGCAAGTCCCCCACGGACCCCGGATTGTAGTGCGGTATCGAGATGACGTGGACGCCGACGGTCACGGAACGCGAGATGATGTCCGCCACCACGGAGGAGATGATGAGGGCGCTCAGGGCCTGGTTTTTCAGGTCGTTCAGGAGTATCACCTCTATGCCGAAAAACACGCCGGCAATGGGGGCGTTGAAGATGGCCGATATCGCCGCGCCCGCGCCCGCCGCGGTGTACATGCGCATGTCCTTCTTCCCCAGGCGGAGGACCTGCGCCATGCCGGACCCCACGCCGCTTCCCAGCTTCGCGGCGGGGCCCTCGGGCCCCATGGGGGCGCCCGTGCCGATGGTGATGATGGAGGCCAGGAAATGGAAGACCGTCTTGGCGAAGGGGATGTACCCGCTACGGATGACAACCGCTTTGATGACGCCGGTAACGCCGGGCTCCCGCGCCAGGCCGCGGAAGAAGCGCGACACCAGGGCGATAATGAACGCGCCGATGACGGGAATGATGAAGACGAGGGTCGCGCCGCCGTGAATGAGCCGGGAAAAGTGTTCCGGCGCGAAGAAGCGTCGCGTCGCTTCCAGGAGGTAGTTGAATAAAATGGCGCTCAATCCCGCCACGATCCCCAGGAGCGTGGAGAGGCCGATATGGTAGATGTAGCGCGATATCTCGCTGGAAAAATAGCGCTCCTTGGCGCTCCGCAACATGTCGATTGGCTGGAATGGCACCACTCACCGCCCCGGTTCAATATTTCCAATGAGGAGGCGCCATGTGACGGCGTTTGTCAATGCATTTTACGGTCGGCGGGATCATTGCACCTCTATGCCGATGATAACCGTGTCGTCCGTGAGGGGGGCTTCTCCCCTGAACCTGTTCACGTCCGCGATGATCTCGTTCAGCGTGCGGGCGAGGTCCTCCCGGCGGGACCTCCGCATCACGTCCAGGAGGCGGTCGAATCCGAGGAGCTCGCCCTTCCCGTCCCTCATTTCGGAAAGGCCGTCAGTGTAAAAGAAGACGCGGTCCCCCCGGACCAGCGGGATTTCCCGCATTTCGTATTCCAGCCCGTGCATCACGCCGAGAACCTTTCCGCGCACCTCCAGGTATTCGAGGCCGCCGCTTCCGCTCCGCTGGAGGACCGGCGGCGGGTGCCCCGCGCTCACGAGCCTCAGGGCAACACCGCCTTCCCCGCGCGGGACGAAAAGGCCGTAGACCGCCGTGATGAAATAGGAATGCATGTTCCCCAGGAGCTCCGCGTTCAGCCGCGCGAGGTACGCCCCCGGGTTGAAGGCGTATTCCCGGAGGAGCCTGCCGCTCTCCGACTTGAGGAGTGAAAGGAAGAGTGCCGCCGGCACGCCGTGGCCCGCCACATCCCCCAGGAAGACCGCGAGGCCGCCCTCCTCCAGCGTGATAATGCTGAAGTAATCGCCGCCCACCGCCTCCAGCGGCAGGTACTTGAAGTCGATGCGGAATCCCGGGCACGACGGCGGGCCGTCGGGCAGGAGCGCACGCTGGATGGTCTGCGCGGTGAGGAGATCGCGCTCAAGGGAACCTGTCCGCTCCCTGAGCTGCCGGAGGCTCTCTTCCAGCCTGTGCTCAAGTATTTTACGCTGGGTGATGTCCCGCGTGACGCCCAGGAGCCCCGTGGGCCTGCCATCAGCGCCGCGGATGAAGGTCACCTTGATTTCCGTCTCGATCCAGCCGCCGTTCTTGCAGTGCTCCCTGAGCTCCATTGCCCTGCTGCGGCCTGGAGGACGCTCGGCATCATGCGTCAGCTCGTCGTCGAGCATCTGGAGCGCTTTATTCAGGGAAGGCTCGTCCATTCTTTCCTGCATCGGGAGGGCGATAAACTCTTCCGCGCTCCACCCCTGTATGTTCACCACCGAAGGGCTCACGTACGAAATCCTGAAATCGTCGAGGTCGCATATCCAGATCACGTCGCTCACGTTCGCGGCGATCATGCTGAAGCGGGCCTCCGATTCCCGCACCGCCGCGTCCAGACTGGCGATTCCCGAGATGTCGTTGATGATCAGTATGCGCCCCCCCGCGG
>JAGODF010000366.1 GCA_017998375.1 Spirochaetota bacterium | reverse complement strand
GTGGTGATCGTGGATGATCACCCCGTCGTGAGAAAGGGGATTGAGAGCTTCATTGAAGACGAGGACGGCATCACCATCGTGGGCGAGGCCGCGAACAGCAGGGATGCCCTGTCCGTACTCCAGTCCTCGATGCCCGATATCGCCGTGGTCGATATCAGCCTCTCGGAATCGTCGAGCGGCCTCGATCTCATAAAGATAATGAGGAGCAAGTTTCCCCGGATAAAGGTGCTGGTGCTCTCCATGTTCGACGAAGCCCTATACGCGGAACGGGCCCAGAGCCTCGGGGCCAGGGGATACATTCAGAAAAACAAGGGCCCGAAGATGATCGTTGACGCGATCAAGAAGATCCATGCCGGGGGAACGTTCTTTGAGAACGTTACGGCGCGGCCCCATGATGATCAGGGGAAACTCGTCCTGGACGCGCTTAGCGACCGGGAGTTCGAGGTTTTCCAGCTTTATGGAGAAGGTCTCGATACGGTGAAAATTGCGCAAAAACTGAAGTTGAGCAAATACACCGTGGACAGCCACAGGCGTAATATAAAGATAAAACTGAAGATTCCGAACAACAACGCGCTGGTCATGATAGCGACGCAGTGGGTTCTGGACAACGTAAAAAAAGTCTACTGAACGCAGAGGTGCGTCATGAAGATACAGTTGCCGTGGGGAGAGAGCCGCCTGTCGGTGGACGTTCCGGATTCCTGGGATCTCGTATTCCCGGTGAAGAAAACCGCGGCCAAGCCCGGGGAAAAGATGACCAGGGCATACGAGACGGGCCTGGTGAGGCAGGCGCTTAATAAACCAGTGGGCGCCCAGCCCATTGAAAAGATGAAGCTCCGGGGGAAGCGAGTCCTCATCATCGTCGACGACAACACGCGCCCCACTCCGGTTCACAGATTCTTTCACCTGGTCCTTGAATCCCTGGCGAAGGCTGGGGCGAAGGGGCGGCAGATCACGGTGCTCACCGCCCTTGGGATACATACGCGCATGTCAAGGGATGACATGACGGCGAAGATAGGCGAGCGCAATCTGAAAAAAGTCCAGTGGTTCAATCACGCGCCGCATGACGTGGTCAACCTCCAGTACGTGGGGGAGACGAGCAGGGGTGTGCGCGTGGAACTCAACCGGCTTGCGGTCGAGGCGGATTTTATCGTCACTATCGGCCTCGTAGAGCCGCACCTCTGGGCCGGTTTTGGCGGAGGAATGAAGAACATCCTGCCCGGGATCGCGTCTGCGAAGACGATCGCCAGGCATCATGAGATTATCGCCGAACCGCCCTACATCTTCAATCGCGTGGGTTTGGCACCGGAAATGAATTCGTTCCGGCTTGATCTGGAGGAAGTGCAGGGCATGCTTCAAGCGCCCATATTCTGCCTGAATACGGTCCTCGATGACAATGGAATGATAATCGGAGCTTTCGCGGGCGACCCCGTCTCGGCCCACAGGGAGGCGGTGCGCTGCAATTATGACACGGCGGGCCTCTACATGGACGAGAAGGTTGACGGTGTCATAGTCAGCGCCCACCCCATGGACATGAATTTCAAACAGAGCATGAAGGGCGTGGGCAATTCGATTCCCGCCCTCAAACCCGGCGGCGTGGTGATGGGATTTCTACGCGCGGTCAGGGGGCTGGATGATATCACCCCGCCGGAGGACTACAAGCCCCTCGCGCTGGCGAAAGCGGTGCTCCGTCTGCTCGGTCCCTCGAGGGTGCTGTGGCTTTTGGAAAAAACGAAAGGCAGCCTGAACCCGGAAGAAAAGTTCCTCGTCTACTACTCGATGCAGCTCATGCGGGCCCACGACCTCTACTTCCATATCCCAACGATCACCGATGACGAGGCGAAGCGGCTTGGTTTTTTCGAGAACTTTAGGGAGCCCCAGATGGTGATAGAACGCGCGGTGAAGAAGCTGGGGCCGCGCGCGAAGGTGGCGGTGTTCCCCGAGGCCGGCGCTACCTTTCCCGTGGTGAAAAACGCCGGCTTCTGATATCTACTTCCTGGGACCCCGGCAGTTGGTCTTGCCGCTCACGTAATCCTTGAATGCGATGTGTTCCCTGTAGCATTCGTCCCTGATGTAGTCCAGAATGGCGATGAATGTATGGGTGCGAATATAGCCCCCGAGCCGGGTGATGGGTTTCCCGTCCCTGTCGAGGAAGAGCACGGTGGGGAGTCCTTCCACACCCACGGCCTGGGCGAAGGTCAGTGGCGTGTAGTTGTTTCCCTTGTATGTGATCCTCTCGTTTTTCTGCGTGTCGATCTTCACGGCGATGTAGTCACGGTTGAGTTTTTTCGATATCTGGGCGTCGGCGAAGGTGGTCTCTTCCATTACCTTGCACCAGTGGCACCAGTCGGCATAGAAGTCTACGACTATCGGCTTTTTCTGCCTGCGCGCAGCCTCAAGCCCGCTGTTGAAGCTCCACCAGCGCACCGTTTCAGCCTCCGCGCACGCCGCCACGGAAATAAGAAGCGCGGAAATACACAATTTCAACCGGTATGATATCATGATATCCTCTGTTAATATACTGCAATCCTGCCACTTGGAAACGCTTTTCCAGTAGTGTAAACGCCATAACCACAGAATGCCCTCCGTGTCTCTGTGCCTCCGTGGTTTCGCGTCTCATGCACAAAGCCATATCTGATTATTAAATGCAACAAAAAAAGGGGCTGCCTGTTGCGGCAGCCCCTTCTGGGTTTCTGAATGCGTGTGTCTAGCCGAGCGCTTCCATGATGCCGGGGATGACCTCGAAGAGGTCGCCCACGATACCGTAGGTGGCAATGTTGAAGATCGGCGCTTCGGGGTCCTTGTTGATGGCCACGATGCACTGCGATCCCTTCATACCTGCCACGTGCTGGATGGCGCCGGATATGCCCGCCGCGAGATACAGCTGCGGGGTGACGGTCTTTCCGGACTGGCCAACCTGGCGGGCCGCGTCGGTCCAGCCTGCGTCAACCACGGGGCGCGATGCCGCGAACTCGCCGCCGAGCTTCTTGGCGAGGTTGACGATGACATCGTTGTACTTGTCCTTTTCCTTGGTGCCGCGTCCGCCGGAAACGATGATCTTCGCCTGGGTGATGTCGACGGAACCCGCCTGGGTCTCGACGAATCCCTTGAACTTGGTCCTGACATCGCCGATGGAGGCAGAAACCGCGGCGACCTTGCCGGCCCCGCCGGCCTCTTCCTTGTCGAAGGCGCCTTTTTCGAAGGTGGCGACGAACTTATCGGTCTTCACGCTGCGCTCTTCCTGGATCTTGCCATTGTAGGTGTTGCGGGTGAACACTATGTTTCCGCCCGCGGCCGCGAACTTGTTGCAGTTCGATACGATGCCGCAGCCGAGGACCATGGCGACTTTCGCCGCGAGGTCGATACCGTCGTAGCTGTGGGCGATGAGCACGCCCTTCACGTCCTGGCTTTCGACCACGGCCTTGATGGCCTGGGCGAACGCGTCGGCGCTATAGTTTTCAAGCTTGGCGTCGACGACTGAAAACACCTCGGGGATGTACTTTGCGACTTCGTTCGCGATGCTGTCGTCCTTGTAGAACGCTGCGGCGGCGGGAGTCGCGCCAATTCCCTGCGCGATGGCCTTGGCGGCCTTGCAGAGCTCGAGCGTCCCTTCGCTCACCTTTCCTTTCCTTTGTTCGGCAATAACTAATATTCTGGCCATGGATGGTGTCCCCCTTATATCACTTTCGCTTCGTTTTTGAGTTTGTCGACGAGCTTCTTCGCTG
>JAGODF010000365.1 GCA_017998375.1 Spirochaetota bacterium | reverse complement strand
GGACACTACAGGCATGGCAATCCCCGGGAGGACCTGGGCGATAACGCCTACGGTCCCCGGTTCTTCCTCCTGGACTATCCCAACGACGAGGACCGCCGGCGCTACGACAGGGCGCTGGCGGACGGCGGGATCCCTTCCCGGGACGGGGCGCCCGTGCCCATTGGCCACGGCATCGCCATACACGGGAACAACGATCCGCAGTCAATCGGCCAGCTCGCCACGAGCGGCTGCGTGCGCATGTTCAACAACGATATCATCGAACTTGAGCGTTTTATCATCCTGGGGACCCCGGTAATTATTTCAGGCGACTAGGCGATTATTGGGTTGACATAATTGTCATTTCGAGCGAAGTGTGTCAAGTTAAGCGCCGCAGGGCGTTCCCGAGGCGCTTCCCGTTAAGCGCAATTCCCGTTGCCACTACCATTGATTCGGAGGAATACACGTGTTCATTTTTATTACCGAGGCTCTCGCACAGGCACAGACCGCGGCACCCGCAGCGGCGCAGGGACAGCAGAGCGGCGGAGGAGGGCTCCTCACCGGCTTCCTGGTTCCCATGCTCGCCATGATAGTCATATTCTACTTCCTGCTCATCCGTCCCCAGCAGAAGAAGGAGAAGGAGCGCAAGAAGCTCCTCGAGGCCATCCAGAAGGGAGATAAGGTCATCACGGTGGGAGGCATGTACGGCGTGGTGATGAGCGTAAAACCCGAAGAGAACAAGGTCGTTCTGAAAATAGGCGACAACACGAAAGTCGAGTTCGCGAAATCGTCGATACAGGCCAAGGTTTCCTGATACGGCATGCCATGCGTACTCTGAAGAACAGATATGCCGCGATCCTGATGGCGCTCGTACTTGCGCTGGCGGGCGGGTTGTCCGCGCAGACCGCCACGGACCCCGGCACCGATGTCCCGGCGGCCGACACCGCGCAGGAGGAGAAATCCGCGGTCGCGGAAACTCCCCAGGCGGAGGCGGTGAAGGCCCGCGAGACCGTGAAGAAGGGAGAGCGCGCCGCGGCGAAGAAAGAGGAGCCCGCCCAGGAGCGGAAGAGTGCCGACCTGGGCGATGCCGGCGGCCTCATGGACATACAGGACGGCGATTTTCTGTATCGCCGCATACCCGACAAGAAGTTTCCCGAGACGACACAGCCGGGTCTCGAGGGATTCGATGTGGGCGGCGCGACCATCCAGCCCGCGGGCGCAGAGACGCCCGAGATGTCCCAGCGGAAGGGGCTCTTCGGCATGAGCGCCGACGGCACCAGCTATCTCGCGAAGGGCATGCTTCTGTTCATCATCATACTGATCGTGGTGCTGTATCGGCTGCGGTCCAGGACCAGGAGCAGCACCGTGCACAAGAGTTTCAGATAAGACAGATAACGGACCTGCCCCGTGGCCGTTCCGCGAAACCGCGATGTCAATACTACAATAACGAGGATATAGATGAGCCGAGGAGTGGTATATAAACTGATCTTCATTATTCTGCTGATCGCCTTTGCCGTGGTACTCATCCTCCCGACCGTCGGTGAGAGGGAGATGAACATTCTCCTCAGGGACGATGCGACGGCGGAACAGATCGACGCGATCGCCGCCCGGTTCACGAGGGACGGCCACCAGGTCATCAAGGGCGAGAATGCCGTCTCGGTGAAGGGGTACGGACTCAACGACGCCGTTATGAACGAGGCGCGCACCTTCGCCGGGGTGAAGGACGTGAAGTACGTTCAGCATTGGGCCGAGGACCGGCCCATCAGGGCGAAGCGCATCAACCTGGGCCTGGACCTCCAGGGGGGCATGCAGCTGGTGCTCATCCCGAATTTCGAGGCCCTGGAGCGCAGGCTGGGCAAGAAGATGGATGACGGCGAAAAGAGCGACGCGTCGCAGCAGGCGCTGGAGCTCCTCCGCAACAGGGTGGACCAGTTCGGCGTCTCCGAACCCCAGCTCCGCAGGCGCGAATCAGGCGCCATCGAGATACAGCTGCCCGGAGTGCGCGATCCCGAGGCGGTAAAAAGGCTCATAGGCACCACGGGGCGCGTCGAGTACCGCCTGGTGGACGATGAACATTCCCGGAAGGCCGAGGAGTGGCTCAAGGGAAACGCTGAAATAAAAGAGAAAGGTTTCCCCGAGGACCCCGCCGCCCAGAGGGAACTCCTGGCTAAAATGTCGCAGGCCATAGGGCTTCCCGACTCGCTGGAATTGCTCTTTTTCTTCGAGCGCATCCAGAACACCAAGAAGCTTGTGCCTTCCAGGCCCATGGCGCTGGAGAAGAAGCTCTCGCTCGCCGGGGACGACATCAGCAAGGCCTACCGGGCCTACGATGACTACAGCAGGCTCTGCGTGAGTTTTTCCACGACCACCCAGGGCGCCGCGAAATTTGCCGACGCGACCTCCAAGAAAAACCACGGGAAACGCCTGGCCATCGTGATTGACAACAAGGTGCGAAGCGCTCCGTCGATCAACGTGCACATCACCACGGGGCACGCGCAGATCCAGGGTGATTTCACGGTCGAGGAAACGGACACGCTCATCAGCATCATCAAGGAAGGCGCCCTCCCGGTGGACCTGGAGCGCGCGGAGGAAAGGAGCGTGGGCCCGTCGCTGGGCGTCGATTCCATCAACTCCGGCATCAAGGCCCTGGGGATAGCCCTGGCGGCGGTGATGATCTTCATGATAGTCTATTACAAGATGGCGGGTCTCATTTCCGCTATCGGCATCTGCGTCAACCTGACCTTCATGCTCGCGATACTCTCCTGGCTCAACTTCACGCTGACCCTGCCGGGCATCGCGGGTTTCGTGCTCACGATAGGCATGGCCGTTGACGCCAACGTCATCATCTACGAGCGCATCAAGGAGGAGCTGGCGACGGGCAAGTCGGCGAAGCTGGCCATATCCACGGGTTTCGAGCATGCATTCTGGGCGATAGTCGACTCCAACGTCACCACGCTGATCGCGGCTTTCATCCTGTCGCAGTTCGGCACGGGCCCCATCAAGGGCTTCGCCGTCACCTTGTCGATAGGCGTGATAACCAGCATGTTCGTGGCGCTGTACATCACCAGGTTCGTCTATGAACTGATCTCGATGAAGAAAAACCTGAAAAAACTCAGTATATAACGGAGAAGGGCCTTGAAACGGACAATCAGATTCCTTGAATACAGGTGGCTTGGATATATCATCACCGCGGTGCTTTTCACGGTCTTCATCGCCGGAACCGTCATGCGGGGAGGCTTCAACTGGGGTATCGACTTCGTGGGCGGCATCAAGGTCATCGCGCATTTCAATTCCACGATTCGCGTTGCCGAGATACGCCATACCCTGGAGCAGAGCGGCATCAAGGGGGAGGTACAGCAGTTCGGCAACGAGGAGAACAACGAGTTCGTGATATCCACGCGCCTTCCGGAACGCCGCGTCGGCGAGCAGCAGGCTCCCGGCCAGGTCCAGGGCGCCGATCTTATCGAGCGGACTCTCGCGAACGCGTACCGTGACAATGTGCGGATCATCGGACGCGAGGAAGTGGGACCCACCATCGGGGAATATCTCAAGAAATCCGCAATTTACCTGGTATTCTGGTGCATCATTCTCATGGCTCTCTATCTGGCCTTCCGGTTCGAAACGCCCTTTTCCGTGGGGGCCATGTTCATGATCTGCCATGATGTCGCGCTGTCGTTCCTGTTCTGCGGCTTCATGGGGCTGGAAATCAATATTCCCATCATCGCCGGAGTCCTTACCATCTTCGGC
>JAGODF010000043.1 GCA_017998375.1 Spirochaetota bacterium | reverse complement strand
AGGTGCAGCTGCCTGATGAAAGGGCCCATCTGCCGGAGCCAGGCCCTGAGTCCCGTGCGGGAGAAGGCGTTGACGTGCCCGGTGTCGAGGCACTGGTGGACCGGCAGGCCCTTCATCATTTCCAGCACCTCCTTCATGGCGCGCGGGTTCTCCTCGTACACGTTTTCCAGAGCCAGTATCGCACCCATCTCCCCCGCCTTCCGCGCGAACAGGCGTATCGAGGGGACGATATTCGCGAGCCACTCCTCGTAGATGAAGCCGAACCGCCTCTCCTCGTAGTTGAAGTGGACGACGATCGACTCGGGGCGGAAGAGCGCCGCCGCGGCAAAGGCCTTCTCCATGCGCTCCACGGCGGCCTCGCGGACCAGCCTGTCGGGCGCGCCGAGGAATATCTCGTGGAAGGGGGCGTGGACCGTCATGCGGATTCCGAGGGCGGAAAGCTTCTTCGCGAGTCCGCGGAGGTGGCTGCGCGGGAACGAATCGAGCGCCCGGAAGTCCAGGACGATCTCGCAGTTGATCCGGTACGATTCGATGAGGTGCAGGTAGCGTCCGTCGATGAGCCTCACCGGCATGGTGATGAACACCTTGCGCAGGCACTCCCTCATGGCGGTGGTGACTTTCATCTTCCGATCGGACGCTCCTTTCCGTTTCAGGAAAGACCGCCGGCACCGGAAGTCAAGAACATATTTCCGGCGGCCGCGTGGCCGCGCGATAATTCCGAGTCGCGCGCCGCGTTTCTTCTTGACCTTGCGAACGCGGTGTGTATCATTCCGGTGTCACGCCGGGGAAAGGCGGCGATTCGCGCGGGCCCGGCGGAACCGCACCATGAACCTCACGGGAAGGACTATCAACAACCGCTACCGGATCCACGAGAAGGTCCGCGAGGACGATCTCGGACAGTCGTACCACGCCGAGGATATCGCAGCCGGGGATGCGCCGCGCGTCTTCACCCTCTTCAGCGGGGACGGGGCATCCCGGAGGATCGAGGACATCATCCGCTTCAAGTCAGACGTGAAGAAGCTCGTGGGAAAAAGCAATACCTGCTGCGCCTCCGTCTACGAAACCGGCTCCCTTCTTGACTTCTGCTACCTCGTCTCGGAACCGGTCGAGGGCCCCCTGCTCGCCGATCTCATCGCTTCCGGTAAAGAATTCTCCTACCGGGAGGTGCTGGAGTTCGCGTTGCGCGTGGCCGGCGGGCTTTCCTTCCTGCACGAATGCGGTATCATCCTCAGGAACCCGGGGCCGCGCACCTTCGTTCTGGCCGATACCGGCGCCATGATCATCATGCCCGGCGCCGCGCACATCCGCGACTTCGACAGGACAGGCACCGCGGGCGACATCATCGGCGTCATCGAGCACCTCTCCCCGGAGCAGTGCGGCATGACCGGCAGGCCCGCCGATCCCAGGAGCGATCTTTTCTCGCTGGGCGCCCTCCTCTACCGCATTTCCTCCGGGGCGCCGCCGTTCCGGGGGAGCGACACCTGCTCCACGCTGTACAAAGTAATCACGGAAACCCCCAATTTCAGCGCGATCACCCGCGCGGGGGCCCCGGAGGCATTTGCCGACGTTGTGCGAAAGCTGCTGGAGAAGGAGCCCGACGCGCGCTACCAGGGCGCGGCGGGACTCCTCACGGACCTCGTGGCGCTGGAGCGCGGCAACACCGCCTTCATCCCTGGGCATGGAGACTCCGTTCTCGGCCCGCGGTTTCACACGGGCGTTGTCGGCAGGGAGCGCGAGCTCGCCGCCATCAGGTCGGGAAGCGACAGGGCGTTCGGCGGCGAGGGTTCCCTCTGCGTCATCTCCGGCGAGGCGGGCGCGGGCAAGACGCGCCTGCTGGAGGAGACCGCCGGCCACGTGTTCTCACGGGGCGGCACTGTCCTATACAGCAAATGCAACGAGGGATACGAGACCCTGCCCTACGGCGCAATCGCCGAACTGCTCGTCGCGTTCATCAAGACCTACCGTTCGCTGTCCGGCGCCGACCGCGCGTCGCTGCGGGAGCGCCTGTCGCTCGAATTCCGCGGGCTGGGATCCATCCTGGAGCGGCTCGCCCCCTCACTCTCGGAAATTTTCGAGAGCCCGGACGCGCCTTCACTGCCGGAGGAGAAAAGCGAATCGGCGCGGTTCCACGGCGTGGTCTCGCGCTTTTTCCTTGAGCTCGCACGGAACAGGCCCGCGCTCATGATCGCAGTCGACGACCTGCAGTGGTGCGACGAGGGATCGCTCGCCGTGCTCCTGGAGACCGCGGAGGAAATCGGATCCGCGCCCGCGCAGCTCGTTCTTGCCGCGCGGAACGAATCGCCGGAGGGGCGGGACCGGCTCCGCTCGTTCCGGGAAAAGGCGTCGCAGACCGGCACGCCCTGCCTGGACGTGGTGGCCGGGCCGCTCGACGGGCCTGACACCGCGCGGCTCGTATCGAAAATACTCGGCGTTAAGCCCCGGGACGTGGAGGATCTCGCCGCATACGTCCACGCGCGCGCGGGCGGCAACGTCTTCTTCTCCATCGGCATACTCAGGGAAATGGCGGAGGGCGATATCATCCGCCGCGAGGGAAACGCGTGGCTCCTCGACAGGGAACGGGCAGACTCGCTCGACACTTCCGATTCCCTC
This sequence comes from Spirochaetota bacterium, assembly GCA_017998375.1. GTDB lineage: Bacteria > Spirochaetota > UBA4802 > UBA4802 > JAGODF01 > JAGODF01. The sequence continues at coordinate 15,101 of JAGODF010000043.1, read as the reverse complement.
ATCGAGACGGTGCAGTCGCGCATTCGCCTCCTGGACACCGACGAGGCGCGGATCCTCTCGTGCGCCGCATGCATCGGAAGGGAGTTCAGCCTGTCGCTGCTCTTCCGCCTGAGCAGCCTCGACGGCGACGCGGTGGTGTCCGTCATCGATAGGGCCGTTGATTACCAACTGCTGCGCCCCTTCCCGGGCGAGAGAAACACTTACGTCTTTTTCCACGACCGCATCAAGGAGGTCCTCTACGCGGGCATGCCGCCGGAGGAAAGGAAATCCGTCCACCTGACGATCGCCAACGCGCTGGAAGGCGCCGGCGGCGATGCGCAGCACGACGAGCTCGCACGCCACTACCTGCTGGCGGGCGCCGACGACAGGTTCCTCGACCACGCGCTGCCCGCGGGAAGGAACGCCCGCCTGAAGTTCGCCTACGAGGACGCGGAGAAGATCCTCTCCAGGGCGATCGGACTGATACGCTCACCGGATGACCCGCGCCGGGCAGGCGCGAGGGAGGAACTCGCCCGGATCCACGTCATCACCGGAAACTTCTCCGGCGCGGTCGCCGCGTGCGCGGAGATACTTCCCCGCATGCGCGACCGGGTGGCGAGGGCGGACCTGCTCGCGCTGAAATCAGAGGCGCACTACCGCCTGAACGAGTGGGACGAATGCGTAAAGGCCGCGCACGAGGGACTCCGCCTGCTGGGTGAAAAGTTTCCCGCGGGGCGCGCCTCCCTCACGCTCCGATCGCTCAAGGAATTCCTGGTCTTCTCGGCGAACTACATCTTCGGCGGGGGTGAGCGGCCCGGAAAACCGGCGAGGATCTCCGACCAGGGAATCATCGCCCTGTACCGCTCCCTCTTCCAGAACTACATGTTCAGGAACCTCGGGCCCGAGTTCGTCTTCACGGCATTGCGCGCGACCGTCATCTCGCAGTCGCGCATCGGCCCTTCGAAGGAGCTCTCCATGGGGCTCATCGGCGTTGCGCTCATCTTCACCGCCCTCGCCTTTTTCAAGACGGCGCTGAAGCTCCTCGGGCGCGCGCTGCGCATGAGCCTCGAAGCCGGGGACCGCTGGTGCGAGGCATACTCGTACGGATTCATGGGGCTCATCAGCGAGTTCATGGGCAGATACAGGACCGGCATAGACCGCCACTACGCCCTGAGCATGAAGACCTTCATCGCTATCGGGGACATCAAGAACATCGGGGTGATCCATATCGGCATGACCCAGTCGTACCTCTTCCTCTCGGACTACGGTGCCGCGCTTGAACACACCATGAAGTCCCACGAGATTGCGCGTAAAATCGACGACAGGAACTTCATCGGGATGTCGCTGGTCTACTTCGCGCGCATACACCGCGAGAAGGGCGATACGGCCGAGGCGGAGCAACGGGCACGCGAGGCGTGCGACTACAACCTCCGCAACTCGCTCTCGCAGAATCACTGCGCGGCGCTCATCGAGCTGGGCTGCGTACTCATCGAAGAAAAGGATTTCAGCGGGGCGATAGAGCTCCTCGAGGCCGCGCGCGCCGCCTTCGAACAGGGCTACTTCAGCCCGCAGCACACCACACACGTCTACGCGCACCTCGCCGAGGCCTGCCTCGCCGACCTGGTCGCGCGAGGCCGCTCCCTGACCCGTGGCGAGCGTGCGAAATACAGGACGATAATACGGCGCTATTGCGCGGCAGCGGTGCGGCACGGCCGGCGCTGGGTCTCGCACCACGGCAAGGCCCTGCGCGCGCGGGCATTGTTCCACGTCCACCTCGGCAACGCCAATCGCGCGGAAAAGGACTTTCGCCGTTCCATCGAGCGCTGCCGCGCGCTGGGAAACCGCTACGACCTCGGGAGGTCGTACTTCGATTACGGCCTGTTCCTGGCGCAGGCGCGCAGGGCCGACGAGTCCCGGGAGTGCATCGAATCCGCCTATGCCATTTTCAGCGAAATCGGCGCAAGGGGCTGTGCCACCGCGACCGGGCGCCTGCTGGGAATCATATCGGACAGCAACCGCGACCCGATCGGCAGCCTCATCACCAGGGAACGCGGAACCGGCCTCCGGGAGTTGAGCAGAAGCCTGGCCGGCTCGGCCGGGAATGCCGGCGAGATCCGCGGCGTGGTGGAGAAGATATTCGAGTATTTCGGCGCCCTGGAAGGCTGCCTTTTCGCCACGGACCCGGTGACACGCGAACCCTCCTTCATCATGTCGAAACCGGAAATGGACCCGGGCCGCATCGAACTCCTCCGCCGCGACGCGGAAAGCGCGATCAACGGAGCGCGTGCGGATGTAACGGGGGATGATACGATCTCTGCCGGAACCCTCGAGCCAATGTCGACCGGGAGCGATCGAATAACCCATATAACGCTCGACTCCGGCAGGGAAACGCTCGGCATCTGCACCCTCGTGGAGCCCCACTTTGAGGGTTTCATCCAAAAGTCCGATATGGAGGTCATCCGGGAAATTCTATCGCACTCGCTGCTTCTCCTTTCCCGGTCTGCAGCTGATACTCCTCCACTGGATGGGATGGAGCCGCCTCCCCTTACGAACGAGGCCGCCGGGAAGATAGAAAAAGCCATATCATACATTATGGATAACTATCGCTCTGACATTTCCCGGGACGGCCTGGCCGCACATCTTGGCATGAGTCCCAACTACTTTGGCAAGCTCTTCAGGGATTATTCTGGTCAAAAAATGAACGATTTCCTGACCGATTTACGGACCGAAGAGGCCATGAGGCTTCTCCGTGAGACATCCGATCGTATAATCGACATTGCATATGCCGTCGGTTTTGAGAATCTCCGGACTTTCAACCGGGCTTTTCAGAAAAAACTAAGCATGACCCCCCAGAAGTACCGCGAAAAGTCGCAAAAATAGCCCCTAAAACTCTCAAAATCAGTTTTCCCGATTTTTGAGAACCGGACTGGACAATTTCAACGATTTTAGTTTTTGTCGAGACCATTCATTCAATTAACTATACATTGTTAATCAATACCGTCTGGACGGTAATGCATTTCACTCGGGGGATTATATGATAAAGAAAGCTTTATGGGTTGCAGTACTCGCGATTTTCGTAACGATGCCCGCGGTCCTCATGGCCGGCGGCGGAAGCACAAAGTGCGCCACGCGCTACCCTGTGGTATTGTCGCATGGAATGGGCACACAGGCAATGGTTCTGGGAATTATCGATTACTGGGCGGCGGTTACCGGTGATCTTGAGGACAATGGCGCGGACGTCTACATCACCAGCGTCAACGCGATGGACACGTCCGCTGCAAAGGGCGCGGCGTGGAAACAGCAGGTGCTCCAGATACTCGCGGTTACGGGAAAGGCGAAAATCAACCTTATCGGCCATTCACACGGCACGGTCTATACCCGCTATGCGATTTCCAACCTGGGGATGGCCTCCAGGGTGGCGAGCCACACCAGCATCGCCGGCCCGCACCGCGGCAGCGTGATAGCGGACATGATCATGGGCGTCATTCCCAATTCGCTTGAGTGGCTTGTGGGCGATGTCCTCGATCTGGTCATGAGCTTCCTGATGGGCGACGTGGACGGCAACAGCGTGGGCAACGGTTACGAGCTTGTCCGCTCCAACATGATCAACGTCTTCAATCCCAACACGCCGAACATGGCGGGCATCTACTATCAGAGCTGGGCATATAAGATAAAAGTTCCCAGCACCATGATGGGCGTAACCTGGCTCCTGATGAAGCCTTTCGAGGGAGATAATGACGGTCTGGTGTCGGTCACCAGCGCGAAGTGGGGCACCTTCCGGGGAGTCATCGAAGGCAACTGGCTGAGCCTCGGCGTCGACCACATGGCGGCCGTGGGCCTCATGTCGCTGCCCACTCCCGGCTACGATCCCGGCGACCATTTCGTGAGCATCGTATCCGAGCTGAAGAACAAAGGCCTCTGACACAGCACTCACATCACTTCATTATCACACAGGGCCCGCGGTATTGATCCGCGGGCCGTTTTTTATGCACCGCAAATCCCTGTCATTTAATTACGCCCTTTCTTTTTTCCGTGCCCTCCGTGTCTCTGTGGCTAAACGCTTCAGAGTCGGGCAATGTCGCTGATAACAAGGCCCGCGAGCGCGAACCCGAAGATGCCGGTGATATGGACCAGCGAGCCGTTGACACGCTTGCCGGGAGCGCCCGTCCCGCCGCACGATGGATCGCCCGCCGGCACAGCGACGCTCTCGCCGGTCGCGGGCTCATCGCTGTAGACACAGAGGAAGTCGCCGGGGACGCCCCTTTCACGGAGCCGGCGGCGGACGCTGCGCGCCAGCGGGCAGCCGTGCGTCTTCGAAAGAGGCGCGGTCTTTATCCGCGATGGATCGGTCCTCGCCGCGGCGCCCATGGAACTGAAGACGGTGACGCCCGCCTTGACGCACTCTTCCAAAAGCAGCGCCTTGTCCGCGATGCTGTCGATGGCGTCGATGACGTAATCATACTCCGGCAGGTTGAAACCTTGGGCGTTCTTCTCGCTGAACCGCTCCCGGCGCGCTGCGATGTCTGCGCCGGGGTATATCTCCAGGAGCCGTTTACGGAGCTCCTCGACCTTCGGCAGCCCGACGGTGCGCGACGTCGCCTGTACCTGTCGGTTGACGTTCGTGGGACACACCTCGTCGGGATCGACCAGCACCAGGTGCGAGATGCCCGTGCGCACCAGCGCCTCGGCGCACCAGCCACCCACGCCGCCCACGCCAAAGATTATGACGCGGGCCTTCGCGAGGCGCTCCACCGCGCCGTCACCGAGCGCCATGCTCACGCGGCGCGTCATTGTCCTGTAATACTCATTCATTGGAAGGCCACCGGGTACAATTACCGGCGTCGGGCAGGGTGCTGTCAAATCTATTTGGCGGGAGCTCGCTCATCCTCATCGAGCCTGAAGTACTCCACGTTCATTTTCAGGTCCTCCGCCATGGCGGCGAGGTTTTCGGAGCTGCCGGAGATTTCTTCCGCGCCCGAGGCGTTGGCCTGGGTGAGTTCGTTGATGTGGGTGATGGACCGCACGATCTCGTCCATCGCCTTTTTCTGCTCGTCGGTCCCGTTCCGTATCTCCTCGGCCCGGTTCCGGACTTTCTCCGCGTTCTCGCGGACCTGGGCGTTGACCTGCTGCTGCTCTCCCATCAGCCCGGAGATATCGCCCATCTTCGCGCCGATGAGGTTAATCCCCTCGATGATGGACATCATCGTATTGATGGTTTCGGATATGCCCGCCATTCCCGCCGTGATCTCGTCGGAGTTGCTCTTTATGTAGCGGTCTATCTCCTTGATGCTGGAGGCGGTCTGGTCCGCGAGCTTGGATATCTCCTCCGCGACCACCGCGAATCCGCGCCCCGCTTCGCCCGCCCGCGCGGCCTCGATGGCGGCGTTGAGCGAGAGCAGGTTGATGCGGTCGGAGATGTCGTTGATGATCCCGACGATGTTCTTCATCTTCGCCGAGCTGTCGGTAATGCGCATCATGGAGCTGTTCATGTTTCTGAGCGACTCGTCCCCGGTGCGCGCCTTCAAGGATATCTCCCCGTTGGTGCGCACCGTCTCGTTGATCTTGCTCCCCATGTCGGTGACGCTCTCCGCGAGCCTCTCTATCTGCTCCATGAGCATGTTTATGCCGTCGGACTGCTGGGCCGCCCCGGCCGCGATGCTCTCCACGCCCGAGTAGACCTCCTCTCCCGTCGCGGTGCACTCTTCCGCCGTGGCCGCCTGCCCCTGCGCGTTGTCGGCGAAGGAAGACGCCGCGTGCGACATCTCCTCGGCAGAGGTCGCCATCTCGTGGGAGATGTCGTGGATCCGGGTGATCACGTCCTTCATCCTGCCGACGAACTCGTTCAGCGACGACATGATGACGCCCACGTCGTCGTCCGAAAGGCTCACGAGCCTCCGGGAGATATCGCCCTTCGACATGTCCTCGATAAAGGCCCTGCTGATCTCCAGCGCCTTCAGACGGGCGGATATGAAAAAATAGATCCCGATTCCGGTGATGATGAAACCGATCAGGAAGAGGCTCCCCATGATGATGACCGCGGTCAGGGCCATCGATTCGATGTCGCCGTACGGCACAATCGCGACGGTGCGGAAACCGAACATGTTGTTGACGACATACATGATGCTTCGCTCCCCTCCCGTACCGTGGGTCACCAGCGAATCGTTCGGCAGGTCCTTCACGATCCCGCCCCAGCCGAAGTCCGTCATCGGTTTTCCCACGAAGGCCGCGTCCCCATGGATGACGATACTGTCGTCCGATCCGATCACCATGACGTGTCCGTTCCGGGCGATGCGTATCTTCCTGACGAAGTCGCTCGCCCTCTCGGCGATGATCCTGAAATCGAAGCTCCGCGTGTTCACGTCGGCCATGACGCTTTCCGAGACCTTGTCGAGGTGGTAATTGACGGTTTCGGCGACGTTCTTCATCTGGTTGGCGAACGATCTTTCGAGCGACTTGTTCGATATGAAATAAATCGTGACGACCATGATGGTGCACAGGAAGCCGACGAAGGCGATCATTATCGCGGAAAGGACGACGCCCAGCCTCACGTGCGTCGGGTGGGCGCCCTCGACGCGGCGGGTAAACACGCCGAGAAGGGTGATCTTCCTCGCCTGGTATTCGATCACGAGGTAGAACAGGCATCCCACCGAAAGAATGTTGGCGACGAGGAGGCCGTAAATCACCACGCGCGCGGTCAGGGTAGGATCGAAAAACACGCTTATGACTATGATCGCGACCGGCATCAGGGCCGCCCATGTAATGATCGCCTCCCGCGCCCGGTTGCGCGACACCGAGTAAAAGCGGTTGCGCGCCGCGATGTACATATCGTCCGGCACGGTCTCCCCGTTGAGCAGTTTCTCGAAATACTGTATAATGGGCGCGAACTGCGACCGGACCTGCCTTCTCGTGAGGAAGAGCGCGGCGCACACCAGGACGAAAACCACGACAAGGAGCATCGCCATCTTCAGCGGCGGCAGTTCAAGCATGATCATGGAAATGATGACGGTCAGCGGGATGTTGACGGTGTACGTGATGAGGTCGGTGTACAGAAACACGCGTCGCGGAAAACCAAGCAACTGTTCCCTGTTGAGCGCATCTGCTTTCTTCATCGTCCATCTCCCTTGGGCATCCCGACAAATCATGTACTGTCCGTCGGTACTTTCCAACTATCATCCCGACCAATTAAAAATATACTTTAGCAGGAGCTGGACAATTTTTCGAAAAATTCAATAAATTTTAATGTTTAATTCATTGCCATATTAGGCATCGGGAGAAGTACTAAAGAGGAAACTACTTCACGGGGAAAAGCGGTCCGATCCAGCAATAGTCGTACCAGTGGAAGGAAGTACCGGAGAATTTGCCTGTCGCAGTGAGCAGTATCGTGGCCGCGAGTAAGGCTGATACAGATACCGACGAGACGCGCTTCATCGCGCAGAACTCATGCGCCGCACGATCGATTTCACTGCATTCCCATCGTACTCGATGCGGACGACCTGCGACGCGCGGAAGACCCCGCCCTTCCATTGGAAATCTTCGGCCGGCATGCCTTCTATCACCCTCCCCCTCCCGTCGAAGAGGGCGTTGAACTGGAACTTCACATTCATGCCACCGACGTCGAGGGACACTGTTTCGAAGAGGTACCCGCGCTCGATGTTCCCGTTCTTGAAAAGCTCCACTTGCCAGTACTCGCCGTTCTGGAACTTCACGAGGTTTTTCCCCACGAGGAATGTTTCCGGTTCCGCAAGGTGTGCCGCCTCGACGGCACCGTTATCGTAGAAGAGAACTATACCGGCGATATTGACTTTCTTCCCGGAGATGCGCGCCGGAGTCCGCTTCGCCAGGCAGCCCCTCTCGACGGAACCGTTTTTATGGAAATGAAGCGTTTCGTGTTCCGCCGAAGGTTTTTTAAAGAGCCAGCGGCGGTCTCCGGCCTTGAGCGCCGTGTCGGCTGCGGGGCAGGCTTCTTCCAGGGCGCCGTTCTGATGGAAGCGCGTCATCTCCCAGTCCGCCGCGGCCTTCGCGAGAAGGATCGTTGCACCGCCGGCCGCAGCGCGTACGGGGCGATCCAGGAATCCCCAGGCGATGGTGCCGTTCTGATGGAAGCAGATCTCCTTACCGGCGGCGAAGCGGAACAGGGTGCCTCGGATCTTCGCCACCGCGGCTCTGGCGAGCTGCCCCTGCTGGATTTTTCCGTCGGACTGCGGGTAATAATATCTGATGCTTTCTTTGTGCAAGCTGTAGGTACGGCCGTTGATCCTCACTTCGAGGAGATCGGGACCGGTGGCGCCCGAAAGGACGAGTACCGCGGCAAACGCCGGCACAAGTGCGCGTGCCGCCGGCAATTTCGCCGTCATCAATCCCACAGGAATCCCACGATGGCCGCCCTGCTGCGACCGCTGAGCTCTTCGCGGACGACCTGGTCTGTCTGGGCGAGCCTTCCCGCGAGGACGCGCACCATCTTCCTGGAAAATCCGGGATTGGTGAGCAGGAAGCGGTCCAGCTCCTCCTCGTCGTCTAGGTAGGTTACCTCGACTTTCCCTCTGGCGACGGCGCTGGCGCTCCGGGGCGTATTGTTGAAGAGCGATATCTCACCGAAGAAATCGTTCTTCTTCAGCACGGCAAGCTCCACCAGCTTGATGTCGTCCGACAGGTTGATTGCGACCTCTCCTTTCAGGATGATATACATCCGGCGTTCCCGGTCTCCCTGCCGGACTATCGTTTCCCCGTCGTTGTATCTCAATCTACGTCCGGCCATCGCAATACCCCCCATGCCACCGGCGGCGGCTCATGGCGCGCCGTCTCTTCCGATACCGCAGCGCCGTTGAATATCGGCGATCATCGCCGTTCCCGATACGGGCGCTATCTACATATTATCAGTCTGAAAAAAAATCAACCAGTTTTAGGCGTTAAGGCGTCACTCCCCTGGAGGATGCCGTTTGAGACTGATGGCCCCCACACGCCATAATTATTTTTCTTTACAATTATTCAACTCGCTGGTAGCGTTGCCGCGGATTCAATGTCACACCACTTGCTGGAAGGCGCCACACCGATGGACTACTATATCGTATTTCTCATCTTTCTCGCGCTTGTCTTCGACTTCATCAATGGATTTCACGACTCCGCCAACTCGATCGCGACCATCGTTTCCACGCGCGTGCTCTCCCCGCAGTACGCCGTCCTGTGGGCGGCGTTTTTCAATTTCATCGCGTTCCTTTTTTTCGGTGTCCACGTGGCCACGACCGTGGGCAAGGGAATCATCGATATCAACATCATCGACAGCGAGATAATCCTGGCCACGCTCGCGGGCGCCATCATCTGGGACCTCATCACCTGGTATTTCGGGCTTCCCACCAGCTCGTCCCACGCCCTCATGGGCGGGCTCATCGGCGCGGCGCTGGTGAAGGCCGGCACCCCCTCACTGGTCTGGTCGGGCATCGGCAAGACCGTACTCTTCATCTTCCTCTCGCCGATCATGGGACTCGTCCTGGGCCTCGGAATCGGCATCATAGTCCACCGCGCGTTCAGGAAATCCGTGCCCACGCAGGTGGACCACATATTCCGCAAGGGACAGCTCCTGTCCGCGGCGCTCTACAGCCTGGGACATGGCGGAAACGACGCCCAGAAAACCATGGGGATAATCGCGGGCCTGCTCTTCAGCTCCGGAATTATGCATGGCGAATTCCACGTTCCCTTCTGGGTGGTCCTTGCCTGCAACGGCGCCATCGCGTTCGGCACCATGTTCGGGGGCTGGCGCATCGTCAAGACCATGGGCCAGAAGGTGGCGAAGCTGAAACCCGTGGACGGATTCTGCGCCGAGACCAGCGCGGCCACGACGCTCTTCGTCGCCTCGTATTTCGGAGTCCCGGTGAGCACAACGCACACCATCACCGGCGCCATCATGGGCGTCGGCGCGCTCCGACGACTCACGGCTGTACGCTGGGGCGTCGCCGGCCAGATCGTCTGGGCCTGGGTTCTGACCATCCCCGCCTCGGCGCTGATATCCGCCCTGGTGTACTACGCAGCGGTTCGGCTGATATAGCCGCGCACCGGATCACAGCACATCGAACACGATGATGGTGAGATCGTCGTCGAGTTTCTCGTTGCGGGAGTAGTCCCGCAGGTGCGCGAGCAGGCTGTCGCAGAAAGCCGCGGGAGAAAGCTCGCCGCCGGCGAGTATGAACCGACGGAACCGCTCCTCTCCGAAAAGTTCCCTCCCCGGATCCATGCTCTCGGTAATGCCGTCGGTGTACATGACGAGGCGGTCGCCGGACAGGAGCTGTATCTCCTTTTCCTCAATCTTGAGATTCTTGAACCATCCGAGAGGCATGCCCCGCGCCTTCAGCTCCAGGACCTCGCCGCTTTTTCTCCGGTGCACCAGCGGCGGAAGATGGCCCGCGTTGCTGTATTTCATCATGTTGGAGCGGGTGTCGATTCTGCAGAGGAACGAGGTCACGTAGTTGCTGTTTACCGTCGAGCGGCAGATCACCTCGTTCACCTGGTAGAGCGTGCGACTCGTGGACTGGCGCTCGCTGACGCTCTCCAGCGACATCTTGGTCATCATCGCCAGGAACGCGCCGGGGAGGCCGTGCCCAGACACGTCGGCGATGAACAGGTCGATAAACTGGTCCCTGCGCGTGTAGTCGTAGAAATCGCCGCCCACCTTGTCCATCGGGATGTACTCGGCGTGGGACTCGTAGCCCGACAGCTCCACGATGCGGTCCGGGAGGAGCCTGTGCTGCAGGAGCCGCGCCACTTCCATCTCCTGCTCTATCTCCTGGTTCCTCCTGAAAATGCTCTTCTCGTACTCCCGGGTCTTCAGGAGCGTCCTCACCCTCGCGAGCAGCTCCTTCGAGTTGAAGGGCTTGGTGAGATAATCGTCCGCCCCGTGCTCCAGGCCCTCGAGCTTGTGTGACATCTCCGCCTTCGCCGTGAGCATGATGACCGGGATGTGCTTCTGCGCACCGTCGGCCTTGAGCCGCCTGGTCAGCTCGTACCCGTCCATCACCGGCATCATCACGTCGGTGATGATAAGGTCCGGTGAAAGCCGGGACGCGGCGGCGAGGCCATCCATCCCGTTCTCCGCCCAGCGCACGATGTATTCCTTTTTCAGGAGATACCCGAGGAAGTCCCGCATGTCGGGATTGTCGTCGACGATGAGGATCGATGCCATGCCGTTCGCGGCCACGGCCGACGTGGACGCCGCGGCCGATCGCGCCCCCTCATCCACGGGCTCCCCCGCGGGCGGCGGCGTGTCCGATAGGGACTTCTTCCCGGGGCTGAGGTCGTGCATCTCCCGCATGCCGTAGAACCGGTGATCGGCGACCGATTCCTCGAGCTCGTCCCCGGTGATGAACTCGACTGCGGGATCCTTCTCGAAATGCGCCCTTCCCTTCGGCAGGGTGACGGTGAACGCGGAACCGTGATCGTCGGGGCTGTCGCCGATATACCGGCTTTCCACGGATATGGCCCCCCCGTGCATCTCCACGAGCTCCTTCGCGAGCGCGAGGCCTATGCCGGTGCCCTCGTGCCTGCGGGTGGCGCTGGTATCGGCCTGGCTGAACCGGTCGAATATCGATTCGATGTTCTTCGCGGGAATCCCCTCCCCGGTGTCCCTGAACTCGACGATGCAGCGGGAATCATCCTCCCGCACGCGCACCGAGATGGTGCCGCCGTTTTCCGTGAACTTGAGGGAATTCGAGAACAGGTTCATGATCACCTTTTCCATCTTCTCGAAATCGATGAAGACCGGCATCTTCTCCGAGTCCGACTCGAACGCGATCGACAGTCCCTTCGACTCGGCTGCGGAATGCACCGCGCCGATGTAGTTGCGCACGAATACGGCCATGTCGACCTCGCGCACCTTCAGTTTCATGCGGCCGGCCTCGATCTTGGAAAAGTCGAGCAGGTTGTTGACGAGTTTCAGCAGCCTGAGGCCGTTGCGGTAGAGGTTGTCGAAGAACGCCCTGTTGATCCTTGTGCCGTAATCACCCTGCAGGACTGATTCTATCGGCGAGAGCATCAGCGTGAGCGGAGTGCGGATCTCGTGCGACATGTTGGCGAAGAAACGCGTCTTCTGCTCCTCCAGCTCCCGCCGCGCCTCCTCGGCCATGATGCGGTCGGTAACATCGCGCGATATGCCGTGAAATTCCCATGCCTCGTCCAATATCTTCACCAGCTTCGTTTTCTGCCCCAGCCATCGCGTCTCCCCTTCCTTCATCCGTATGGGAAACTCGATGTAGGTCTCGTCCTTCTTTTCCGCGAACTGCGCCCGATAGTGCGTGAGCACCCGGTTGCGGTGCTCCGGAAGCACCAGGTCCCGATAGTTAATCTTCAGCACCTCGTTCGCGCCGTATCCGAGCAGCTTCTGCCCGGACGGATTCACGTACAGGAAATTCCCGGCCAGGTCGTTCCTGAAAATCCCGTCCGTGGCGCTTTCCACGAAATTGCGGTACTTCTCCTCGCTTTCCTGAAGCGCCTCTTCCGCCTTCTTGCGGTCGGTCACGTCCCTGAGTATCCCGCGGAAACCCGTCCCATTGCCGTCATGGTCGGTGATCAGCGAGGTCACCGCTTCCGTGACGCGCCTCTCCCCGTTCTTCGTGATGACGGGGTAATCGAACGCGCCGGACGGAACGCGTGTCGCGTACACCCTGTTGAAAATCGTGAAAATATCCCCAGAGGTTTTTTCATCCGTGAAGACCCGGTAACTCTTCCCGAGCACCTCCTCCTGCGAATACCCCATTATCCTGCACAGGGATTCGTTCATGAAGACCATGTGCCCGCGAAGATCAACCTCGTAATAGCCGTCCTGAATGTTTTCCAGGATGGTTCGGTATCGCTCTTCGGAGGTCTTGAGCGCCCGGGTGCGGTCCTCGACCTTCTGTTCGAGGGTGACTGCGTACTCCTCGAGGCTATCCCTGGTACGGCGGATGGTATCCGCCATCTGGTTGAAGTTCGCGGACACGAAGCCGATCTCATCGCCCAGCTTCGCGGGGATCTGCACGTCGAGCTTCCCCCGTCCGATGTCCTTCAGCCCCTCGACCAGGCGGCGGAGCGGTGCAGTCAGGACACCCCGGAAGAACAGGTTGAAGCCGAAAATCACTATAAAGAGAATTGCCAGGAGCGCGTTGTTGAACTTGATCGCCGAGGGGTGCAGGTACGCACGATACGACGTGTAGGGAAAGCCCACCTCGTACACGAAGTTCTCACGCTTGTCGACGTGAAGGTACGATATGAACTGGTCGCCGCCATGGCTCCGGTAGTGGCGCTGCTCCGGCGAACCGATCGGCGAGAGGAGCGCGAGCACCCCGGTCTTCAGCCTGAACCCATCCGTCTGCTCCGTTTCCAGGTGCTCCCCGATCGCCGACCTGAACGGCCCGAACGACGGCCGCGTTTCCCCCAGGTACGATTCCAGCGATTTCCTGAACCGCTCATCGGGAAGCGCGCCGATCTTGCCGGAGTGATAATGCACCATTCCCTGCAGGCCGTTCAGGTGGTCCAGCAGAGCCTGCTTCTGCGAACCGGATCCCTCCGGCAGGGAGGCCATCCTCTTCCTGATCGCGTTCGCGTAGCCGTTGAAACCGGCATGCTGCTTTTTCAGCAGCGTTTCCAGCCTGCCGCGGAAACCATCGTCCCCGATGTCCTGCATTCTCTTGTATGCCGTGGCGTTTCTGTATTCGTTCTCGAACTTGAGGAAATCTATATTGAAGACGTTGTTGTCTTTCCAGTACTTCCATGTGAACGAGCTGTCATCGTTGGAAAAGGCGATGATATAACTCGTGTCCCCGGGGCGCTTGTCCGCGGTGATGGCGAGCTCCGAATAGGCCTGGTGGATGGTGTCGTACGCCCTCTCGTTGTCCTGGAACGAGTAGTAGCTGAAGCCCTGCAGGCTCAGGAGCACCGTCACCAGGAAGATGCTCACGATCTTCGCCATCAGCGACGCGCGGTCCTGGGTGAAGTTCAGGTAGACCACCACCAGGATATACAGGCCCGCGAGCGAGAAGAGGTTCCACAGCACCTGGAAGGTGCCGCGCTCGATGACGCCCTCGCGGCTCAGGATATTGGCCACGCTGGGAACGATCGACGCGATGAGGTACGCGATCCCTATGAACAGGATGAAATAGCGCGCGTTCGATTTCACCGAGTAGACCTTCCACGCGGTGATGGCGATGAACACGAACAGGTAGCCGATGATCAGGATGCCTATCACGCGGCTGGTGGCGTCAGCGTCGAAGTCCCAGTGGTGCGCCGACACGATGAAGACCTTCTGCGCCCCCCAGGTTTTCAGGAAAAACACGGCGGAAACCGCGAACGACACCGCGTACTGCGCCGCGAGGAAGATCCTGGCGGTGCGGGCTCGCATCTCCCCGTGGATGTTCAGCATGAACATGTTGATGTGCGCCTCGTGGAGCAGTATGGAGCCCACCGTGATCCAGCGGTGGAACGCCGCGAGGGGATGATAGAAGCCGCAGGCGATGAAATACCCGAAATTGAAGAGCGCGAGATAGAGATACGCGACGCCGAGATGGAACGTCGGTTTCGACTTGTTCCTGATGGAAAGGAACTGCCAGGAAAGGTAGAGGCTGAACGCCGTGGGGATCAGCGCCCCAACCGTGAAAAAGTTGGCGTAGAAGTGGTTGAAGATGCCCAAGAGAAAGCCTGTCCCCTGCTGAAATGGATGCGGCTGTATGTATGTATCCCGTGACCGGGCCGCCGGCCCGTTCACCCACCGGCAAGTGAATCATCTTTTTCCGAAATACGCAAGGCATTTTTTACCCGCACCGGATTTCACGGCATTTCCGCCGTGCGCGAAGCCTCCCGCCATGATCACGAAAATCGTGAGCTATCACCGCATCCCGCCGCCTTTCATGCATGATGACGATGCGCAGGCCGGCGGGAAAAGGCTTTACCCGGAAGCTGCGTCGTGCTATCATCCCGCCATGACCTCACCGGCACATCCGCTGCTCGCTGAATACCTGGACCGCTTCGGTGCCCTCGCACCCGACCCCCTCTGCCCGGAGATCCGCGCCTGGAACGCGCGCGACTTCGACGGCCTCTGGAAGCGCGCGCGGGAGCTGGACGAACACGCGCCCGTGCCCTACTGGGGCATCGTCTGGCCGGGAGGG
>JAGODF010000364.1 GCA_017998375.1 Spirochaetota bacterium | reverse complement strand
GCGCTACGCAAGCGAAATATACCGATTTCATGAACCTGTTCATCGTATCATCCCCCGTGCGTTCCGCCGGCCAGCACGCGCCTGATCTCATCTTCGAGCGCCTGCATTTTGTATGGTTTCTGTATGAAGCCGTCTGGCATCGCGGCCCCCGGGGATTTCATGACGTCGTCGCGCGTGTACCCGCTGGTGAGGATGATGCGCGCGCCCGGGCGTATCTCCCGCATGCGTGATGCGACCTCCCTGCCGTTCATCCCGGGCATGAGGTAGTCGACGACCGCGAGCACGATGTCGCCGGGCCGTTCCCTGAACAGTTCGACGGCCTGCGCCCCGTCGCCGGCGGCGATAACCGAGAACCCGAGGCGGACCAGCATCGTCGAGGCGGCAGACCGTATCATGTCGTCATCGTCGACGAAAAGGACGGTGCCCGACATCTTCCCCGCGGCCTTTCTCTCCGGGGACGTTTCTTCCTCGAACGCCGAATCCAGGTCCGACACCGGAAACAGGACCCTGATCGTCGTACCCTCCCCGGGCCCGCTCCTGACCATGATGGCGCCGCCGTGGCTCCTGACGATGCCCAGCACCGCCGCCATGCCGAGCCCCCTCCCGGTGAACTTGGTCGTGAAGAACGGGTCGAACAGCTTGCCCAGGGTATCCCCGTCCATCCCGCAGCCGGTGTCCTCGACCTCCAGGAAGGCGAAGCGTCCGGGCCGCGGTTTTTCCTCGAGGTAGCTCGACAAAAGGCAGTCTTCGTCGCAGAAGATTTCCCCCGTGGAGATATGTATCGTTCCGCCGGAATCCGGAAGCGCCTCGGATGAATTGACGATGAGGTTCATCACGATCTGCTGGACCTGGGCGGGGTCGGCGAGGATGGGAACGAGTGGCCGCTGGAGCCGCATGGCGAACGAGGCCTTCCGGGATATGGAGGTCTTCAGGAGATCCGCGATCTCCATGACCATATCGCTGAGATTAATTTTCCGCGCGATGAAGCTCCCGCTTCCCGAGTACGCGAGCATCTGCCGGACCAGCTCGGCGGCGCGCTGCGACGCCTTTTCCGCGTCACCCAGGTGCCTGAGTTCCGGGGATGGATCCTTCATGTGCGTCGAGGCGAGCTCCAGGTTGCCCATGATCGCCATGAGCAGGTTGTTGAAGTCGTGCGCAATCCCCCCGGCCAGGATGCCGAGGCTCTCGAGTTTCTGGGCGTGAAGGAGGCGGCGCTCCATGGAGAGGCGCTCCTCCTCGGCGCGCTTCTTCCACGATATGTCGGTGAAGACGCCGATGATCCCCTGGAACTTCCCGCCCTCCATCAGCGGCTGGCTGTTCGATATGATCCAGCGGTACCCGCCGTCTTTCGTGATCACTCGGTATTCGTCCGGGCTCAGGATGCCGCGCTCCAGCTCGCGGAACTTGGACGTGATGTACTCCAGGTCCCCGGGGTAGATGAATTCCGCGAAGGGCCTGCCGGTCATTTCCGCGGCATCGAATCCCAGGAGCATCTTTATAGACGAACTTACGTAGGTGATGATGCCGGCGGCGTCGGCCGTGAAGATGATGTTGTTCCCCTTCTCGACGAGCTGGCGGTACTTTCGCTCGCTGTCGCGCACCGCATCCTCGGCCTTCAGCCGGGCGATGACGGCGCCGACCTGCGCGGCGATGGACTCTATGAGCTCCCTCGACCTGGCGTTGAATTCATCCACGGTGTGGGACGCGCAGTTCAGGGCGGCAACCACCTCGTTCTGGTGTTTGATGGGCACCACCGCCAGCGCGCGCAGTTTTTCCGGGACCCGCTTCGCGGCTTCCGCGGGATCGAGCGCGCTCACGATATCACCGTAGTTGATGTAACTGGGTTTCCCGCCGAGGAGTATTTTCATCTGGGGCATGTCGCTTCCGAGGTGGCTGGCCGCGGCGGCGAAGCTGCCGGAGAGCCCCCTGTTCACCGTCAGGTCCATGGCGTCGCGCGCGTCGTTCATCAAGTATATGCCGCCGCAGTCCACACCGTCGACTTCGAGAACCGCGTCCATAATTATCTCCAGCGCCTCGTCCCTGGATTTCGCAGCGGAGAGCGCCATGGCCAGGTCGTGCTGGATTTTAAGCGAGCGCTCGGAGCGTTTCCTCTCGGTAATATCCATCAGCATCACGATGAAGCGCTTCCCGCCCGAGGGATCGACGGTGGGCGATACGCGCGCCTCGCAGCGGATCGGCGGCCCGCTCTTCGAAATAACGGACACTTCGTACACCGGATCGACCGGTTCCCCCCGGACGCGTTTCATGTAGCGCTCGGCTATCGCATCCCTGCTCTCCTCGGCGATGAACGGCAGGAAGCCGCGGCCGGCGGCATCACCCCTCTCGTGTCCGGTGATCCGATAGAGCTCCTGGTTGGCGAAGACCACGTTGAATTTATCATCGATGATCACGATGGCGTCGTGCGAGTTCTCGACGATGGACCTGTATCGCGCCTCGCTGTCCTCGAGCCTGGCCATGGCCTGCTGGAGGTCTAACGTCCTTTCATGTACAACCTCCTCCAGCCCGCGCGAGTGGTCTTCCATGTCGCTTTTCTCTCGCTCCAGAACCGAGACCATCCTCCCGGTATCCCTCTGGATGATCAGGGTCATCACGGCCGCCACGGCGAAGAGCATGAGGATGTTGATCAGCACGGCCCTGTCCATGGGCGTGACCGCCGACTGCACCGGCATCATCCTGGCGACGAACACCGCACAGAGCACGGCCACCGATGCCGCTGCGATTTTCAGGGAGATAAACCGGTCGGAGGAGATCAGGGTCACGACGATCATGAACGCCATGTAGGTGAACGCGCCGCGGTACAGGACATTGTGACCGGGAAGTTCCTGGCTCACGAAGAGGTCGAGCGCGATCATGACGAAGCAGACCAGGATGGAGACGTGGGAGGCCGCGATGTGCCGCCCGCTCCTGAGCAGGAAGAGCGACAGCAGGGTGAAGGCGATGCACACCGGCATTAACAGCGCGGTCAGATAATCCCCGGTCAGCAGGTTCAACGGGATGAGCGCCGTATAGAACGCGAGGAACATCAGGTTTACGTGATACAGGTGGCGGGCCTTCGTAGAAATCGACGCCGGCTGAATGTCATACGACTTTAGGAAATAATCTGTCAGTGCCTTCATCCGGGTCGTTCCTGCCCGCAATCATACGCACGTCTGCAACCGGTTGTCAATGTAATAATTCGCCCCTCTCCCGGCGGGAGACCCGTGCTGAACGCAGTCGAAGCAGGGGCCGGGGGTGAGGGCGAACCAACTACCTCCCCACC
The DNA here is from genome assembly GCA_017998375.1 of Spirochaetota bacterium. GTDB lineage: Bacteria > Spirochaetota > UBA4802 > UBA4802 > JAGODF01 > JAGODF01. Next base: position 458 of record JAGODF010000364.1, on the reverse strand, counting down.
TGCAGCGTGTAGGCGCCCGCGCCGCTGACGCGCCACACCCGCACGAAACAGCGCCCCGGCACCTGGCAGCGCGCGGTGTCCGTGGCCCCGGTCCCCGTGGCGCGGCACATCAGCACCGCGTTGCTGAAGACCTCGAAATCGAAGTTCGCCTCCTGCCCGTGGGTGATGGTGAAGGAAGGATTGGTCCCTTCCTGCCCCGCGAGTTCGAACCAGTCCTCGGTGTCGTTATCACCCAGCTGGCCGTTGAGCGTCACCGCGCCCGTGAGCGTCGCGGTCTCGCGCGTGTTGTTCGGCTCGACTTCGCCGCCTCCCTGGTTCACGGGACGCGGCGGCGGCGTGCTGATGGTGACGGTGTAGTTCGCGTTCCCGGTCACGCGCGTCACGCGGACGAAGCAGCGCCCCGGCACGTCGCAGGTGAGCTGCTCCGTCGTCCCGGTCCCCGTGGCGCGCCCCACGGG
>JAGODF010000363.1 GCA_017998375.1 Spirochaetota bacterium | reverse complement strand
CTGCTCCGCGGTCGCGGCCTCTCCTGACGTACCGAACCGGGGTTCCGGCTCATGCCGCGCCATAGCGCTCCACGAACCGCCCGACCACCCCGCGAAGGCGATCATCCAGGTGCGCGAGCGCCCTGGCGCGAATGCTCCCGGGAACACCGCCGTAGAAGGCCTCGGCCACCGCGCCCGCTATGCAGGCGATGGTGTCGCTGTCCCCGCCAAGCGAAACCGCCTTGCGCACGGCATCCTCGAAATCCACGGACTCCATGAATGCCATGAGCGCCTCCGGCACCGACCCCTGGCACGACACATCGAAGCGATAGGAGGGCCGGATCCCGTCGATGGTGCGGGACATATCGTAGCCGAACTCCGATTCGACGAAGCCTCCGATGTCGTGCTTCGATGAGCCGGTCCGCGCCATGAAGATTGCCGCGGCCACCGCGCTTGCTCCCTTTATGCCCTCCGGATGGTTGTGCGTAACCTCCGCGCTCCGCGCAGCCTGGTCCAGAACGCACCCGATAGTATCGAAGGCGTATCCCACGGGACTCACGCGCATGGCCGAGCCGTTGCCCCAGCTGTTGTACGGCCCGGCCCCGGGAGTTGAGGCCCAGCGCCTGAACGATCCGCCGTAGCCGGCGTGCGGGTATAGGGCGTGCCATTCCCGAAGTTTCTCCGCGTACGGAGCACCGCACAGGATGGCGTCCGCCACCGCCACCGTGAGCACCGTATCGTCGGTGAATCGGCAGGACCGGTCGAACAGCGGGAAATCCGTGCGTTTGATGGGGCGGTGTTCGTATATCGAGCCGACGATATCGCCGGTAATCGCGCCGATCATACTCCGCCCGTTCCGATCGTCCGCCGCGTTGCGTGGATCGACACCATCGCCAGCACCATATACACGCCAGCCAGGCAGAGCATAAGCCTCGAACCGACGGAAACGGCGATGCCCGCCCAGAATACGAGGACCGAGAGCGCCATCACTCCCCTCGCTTTTATGTACGCCGCATCGACGGCGGCGTCCCTCCTGAACACAAGATAGCCCCGAGAGACGCCATACGGCGCCAGACCGGCAATGGCGATCATCATCCCCCAGGTCTCCCGCCAGGTGCCGAACCACAGGGGAAGCAGCGCCGCCAGAGCGAAGAGCCCCGCCTGGGCGAACATTGAAAACGCCGCCGCCGCGTTAGCCGCGAATGATCCGGCCCTCCAGGCGTCCGCGAGCACGCGCCTGTTCGGCCTCCGCGCCAGGGCGAGAAGCGCAAGGGACAGAATCGGCAGTGTCAGCGCGTAGATCCATCCATTGTAGGGGCCGAAACCGTAGCTCATTACGCCGATCAGGGGAAAATCCGCGCTGTCGGTTCGCGCGTCCTCCATCAGGCGCGCCATCTCCGCCGCCACCTCCGGGCGCCGCTGTGCGAGGTCGGTGGTTTCCGACGGATCGCTTTCAAGATCATAGAGCTCCAAAGGGGCGCGGGGGTCCAGGCGCACGTCGAGTCTGACCGCCTTCCACCTGCCGCACAGAAGCGCCTGCCTGCCTCCCTGCTCGTGGAACTCCCAGTAGAGCGATTCGTGGCGCCTCTGTGCGGCCTTTCTCCCCAGGAGTACCGGCGCCATCGACAGGCCGTCGATCCCCGCCGGAGGGTCGACGCCGGCAAGCTCGGCGAGCGTCGGAAGCACGTCCCAGAACGCGCTCACGTGATCGCTCACCGCGCCAGCCTTCACCGCTGTGGGCCAACGGGCGATCATCGGCACGCGGATACCTCCCTCGTACAGGTCGCGCTTCATCCCCCTCAGGCCGCCGGCGCTGTTGAAATGCGAGGGATGCGCCCCGCCCTCCACGTGCGGGCCGTTGTCGCTGGAAAAGACGACGAGCGTCCGCCGCTCCAGTCCGAGCTCTCCGAGCAGGTCGAGTATCTTTCCGATGTCGCGGTCCATTCTCGTTATCATGGCCGCGTACCGCTTCTTCTCGACGCTCCAGTTTTTCCCCGCATAGGGCGCCAGGTCGGGGACCTGGAGCTCCGCGTGGGGAATGGTATAGGCAAGGTAAAGGAAAAACGGGCGTGATGCGCGGGCGCGGATGAAACGGAGCGCCTCCTCCGTAAACAGGTCGTGCGTATAGACCCTGCCGCCAAGCTCCAGCCTGCGGCCGTTTTTCCACAGATGCCCGGGGTAATAGTCGTGGGCCTGCCGCTGGCAGAGATAGGCGAGCCAGTGGTCGAAGCCGTGCCTTCCGGGCTCGCCCGCGGAACCCGGCCCGCCCAGCCCCCACTTGCCGACAAGCCCGGTCGAATAGCCCGCCCCTTTCAGGACGGCTGCCGCGGAGAGCTCGTCGGGGGGAAGCGCCATCTGCCCCTCCGGCAGCACCTCCCGGTTCCCGCGGATCGCGGCGTGGCCGGTGTGCTTTCCCGTAAGAAGGCTGCAGCGCGAGGGGGCGCACACCGGGGCCCCGGCGTAATGCCGGGTGAACCGCATGCCCTCCGCGGCCATGCGGTCTATGTTCGGCGTGAATATCTCCTTCTGCCCGTAGCAGCCGACATCGCCGTATCCCAGGTCGTCGGCGAGGATGTAGATGATGTTCGGGCGCAGCGCGTTCCTGTCGCGCGCCAACGCGGTCTCGGGCAGCACGAAGGCGCACAGCGCCGCGACGACCAGCTGTAATAGAACGCACAGCGCCCTTCCGGGGGCGAAGACCGGGAACGAGCTACCCATACCTCGATTCCTCCACATCATGCATGCTGGTCCGGCGGGAGCGCCGGATCACGGCAGACGATCGCACGTCGGGATGGGGATTTCAAGTGCATTTCGGGTACTCTTTACCCATACCTTGAACGTCACGTCGGAGTACGAACTGACTGCGGGATCGGGCCCGCGCCCGTGTCCGGCACGGGCGCGGGTAACGGATCACGGCACATCAGGCACATCAGAATTTCGGATAACAGGCATCCCGTCCGAACCCCGGGCGCACGGCGCGCACGGGTATCGTGCCGCGTGAATCGGGCCGGTTCGCTATTTCTCGGCCTCCAGCACCGCGTTCTTCACCCGGTCCATGTCCGCCGGATAATGCCGCGATCCGAGCCACAGGAGAAAGGCCGCGACGATACCGGAGAACGCCACGATGATAAGCGCCGTCTTCAGGCCGAGCGCGCCCCCTCCCAGCGCGTCGGAGATCGCGCCCACCACGATCGGCGCCCATCCGCCGCCGAAAACGTACATGCAGAACACCGCCATCCCCCACGAGGTGCCCTTGAGCGCCGGCATCACCACGTCCTGGGAAACCGCGTTGAGCGCCGGCGTTCCTACCATCACCATCATCCCCCATATAACGCCGAGCACATACCCCGGCCCCCGCACGTCGAGAAGCAGCGCCGCGATGAGCACTATCGCCGCGAGCCCGTCGCCGGTCATCGCCAGAAGCATGCGCGCCTTGCGGTTGCGCTTCTGCCAGATGTCCGAGAGCGCCCCGCCGAGGATCGCGCCGACGATGGCCATCATCATGATGAGCCCCGCGAGCATCCCGGCCTTGTCCTCGGCGATCTCCCTGCTCCTCATGAAGAAGGCCGAAAGCCACACCAGCATAGAGAAGTTCATGATGTTGCGCACGCCATAGCCTATATACATATACTTGAGCGACGGTATTTTGAACAGCGACAGCGCGGACGAGACGAAACCGATTTTTTTCCCGCGCTCATCAAGGTGATCAACGGTCTTGTAATCGCGCATGAAAAACGCGAGAATTCCGAGAATTATACCCGGAACAGCGAACACGAAGAA
>JAGODF010000362.1 GCA_017998375.1 Spirochaetota bacterium | reverse complement strand
CGATGATACGCCGCGGAACGACCTCTTCACCAGGTTGAAGCGGAGGCTTTCCTTCGCCCTGGCGCTCTACAAGAACCTGCTCTATCCCAAGGTGGCGGAATACGGAACGGGAGGGCTGGCCGGCGCCGTGGACGTCCTCGAGTACTATTTCACGCTCTATTTCAAGGTCCTCGAGGGCGGGGTGATATTCGTCCGCTATTCCCAGCGCAGCAATCCGGAATCCGATTTCATCTTCACCTACCTCGCGAGAAAAATCATCGATGCGTTCCCGGGCAGGGCCGCGGTGGTGAGCCTCGACAAGTTCACCCTGTTCGCGTTCTGCCGGCAAAGGGACTTCAAGGCGCTCAGGAACCTGATCCTCGATTACAGCGCCGACGCGGGGGGCCCCTTCACGTGCGATTCCTGGGAACACCGGCAGGCCTTCACGTTCAACAGCCTCCTGGCGGAATACCTGAAAAGCAGGATATAGGACGGGAAAGCCATGGTATTTTTTGTATCCTGCCGGATCTGCCCGGGTAGTAGAGTCAAGGATCGTGGTACACACAGTTGATGGACCGCACGGGTTTAATACGGGTATCGGGCAGGCTCCTGGCGGCGGCGGTGGTTGCCGTCGTACTGTGCGTGCCGCGTGACTCGATTGCCGCCGGGAGCGGCGGCACCTCCGGGGCGGCCTTCCTGGAGATTGGCGTCGGTTCCAGGCCCCTGGGGATGGGCGAGGCGTTCACCGCCATGACGGGCGATATCAACTCCATCTATTACAACCCCGCGGGCCTGGGAACGGTGCGCTATCCCACTCTCTCCATCATGCACCAGGAGCTGATACTCGATTCGCGGTTCGAGAACATCAGCGCCGCCATTCCGGTATACGACGGATTCCTGGGGATATCGAACTCGCTCTTCTGGGTTCCCTCTTTCGACCGGATAGACATCGAGGGCAACGAGACGGGCAGGGTGCAGTTCTACAACGCCAGCGGCAACCTGGCTTACGGCATCTCCCTGGGTTTCCTGGAGGTGGGACTGGGGATGAAGTACGTCTACCAGAAGATCGATACGCTCTCCATCCACTCCGGGGCGCTAGACGCGGGGATACTCAAGCGCCTCTACATGTTCTCGCCCTTCGACGCGCCCACGCGGAACTTCTCCGTGGGGCTCTCGCTGCAGAACTTCGGCACGAAGGCGCTGGACAGCCCGCTGCCGCGGACCATCCGGCTGGGCACCGCGTACATGCCCACGAAGTGGCTCACGCTGAGCATGGACCTCGTGGAGAGCGCGATATCGGCCTCGGACCTGTATGACTTCACCTACGGTTTCGAGGAGAGCTTCAGGATCAACACCGGCGTGGAGTTCTCGTACCTGGAACTTATCAGCCTGCGCGGCGGGTGGCGCTTCAACGACGCCGGCACCTATTCCCTGGGTATGGGTTTCAACTACCAGGTGAAGGACGTGAACTTCAACGTCGACGCGTCGTACGCCGACTCCGGGGTCTTCGCGCCGGTCTACTCGTTCACGGTGAGCTTCAAGCTGATGCTCCAGGTTATCACCATGGAGGATACCGCCGAGGCCGAGAAGCATTACCAGGAGGGGATCAAGAACTTCGTCAAGAAGGACATCGACGGCGCCATCAAGGAGTTCGAGCAGACCCGACGGCTCAACCGGTACCACAAGAACATCAACCAGAAGATCCGCGACCTGAACAGGCTCAAGGACCTGATGGAAACGAGCGAGGCACTTGAGAAAGAACTCGAGAAATACCGCGGCTATTAGGCCCGTGCGCGTGGAGCCGGATTTCTGCCCCGCCGCGGAAGGCTCGGTCCTCTTCGGAATGGGGGAGACGCTCGTCATCTGCGCGGCCTCGGCAAGCGATGACGTTCCCAGGCACGCAGAGGCCAGGGGCGAGGGCTGGATCACGGCGGAGTACTCCATGCTGCCGTATTCCACCGCGCCCAGGACGCGCCGTGATTTAATAAAGAAGGACGGGCGCTCCGTGGAAATACAGCGCCTCATAGGGCGGGCGCTCCGCTCCTCGGTCGACCTCGCCAAACTCCGGGGCGTGTCCATCACGGTGGACTGCGACGTGCTCCACGCCGACGGCGGAACCAGGACCGCCTCCATAACCGGCGGGTACATCGCCCTGAAAAGGGCCGTGGCGTCGCTCCTGGTGAAAGGCGTTCTGGCGGAGGATCCGATCACATCGGCAGTCACCGCCGTGTCGCTGGGGATCGTTGAGGGGGAGCTTTTCCTGGACCTGGATTACTCCGAGGACTCGCGCGCGGACGTGGACATGAACATGGTCATGGATTCGTGCTTCAACATCATCGAGATACAGGGAACCGCGGAGCGGCAGGCCTTCTCGCTTTCCAGGCTGGACGATATGACGGCGCTCGCCAAAAAGGGAATCGCGGAACTGCTGGAGATACAGGGACGGTATTGAGTTTTCCTATCTGCGTGGGACAATATGCTTGCGGTGCAATGCGCTCGCGCTCCGTCTTAACATGCCGGCGCCATGTGTGAGGACTTCGCGACTTTCTTTTGCGAAAAAGAAAGTCGCCCAAAGAAAGTCGCGCCTCAAGCGCCGGCGAGGCTGGGCTTCCACTGTTTTATAAGCTTACTCCGCAAGGGCCGCTGAAGGACGTCCGTGTCCTCATCGGCCTTCCCTCGGCGTCCATGCCTCGGGTCTTGTCTTTCCATCCGTTGACGTTATCCTTTCTCCGCGTCTTCGCGAGAAACCATGCCGTTACCCTCCGTGCCTCTGTGGTTGCCTTTAGCCGTTCTCCGCGCTCTCCGCGTCTCCGCGTCTCCGCGTGAGACCTGGCCGTTACCCTCCGTGCCTCCGTGTCTCTGTGGTTGCCGTTCTGTGGTTGACTATCTCTGCGAGCTTCTCATCACGCTATGTCGTCACATCACTCTCCGGAAGATCGCGTCTTCATACACCGGCGCGTCGAAGCGGAGGAGGCACACGCGCCCCGGGCGGGCCATATCGGTCACGATGCCGCCGTCGATGATTTCCCGCACGGTGTAGCTCTTGTCGCGGACAACGTGATCGCGTATGGGGTAGATCGCCTCGATTTTCTCGCCGGCCTTGATGGGATTGAACACCTTCACCATCGCCTCGGTTTCATCGGTTCCCGGGGCTTCGCGGTAACCGAGGAACATCGCGCCCCGCACGTATGGGACGCTCAACTCCTTCATAGATTCAAACTCGTTGAAGAGGTCGTCCGTGTACGGACGGTGGCTGATAAGATCCAGCTCCCGGCGCCAGAAAGGGATCATCGCAGCGAACGCTTCCGGGTTGCCGGCAAGGGATACGGCTTCGGCATACACGCGCGCGGTGTTCGCAGTGTAGTAGAGCGATTTCATGCGGCCCTCGATCTTAAAGGCGTCCACACCGGCGTCGATGTAGTCCGGCAGGCGGTGGATAAGGCATAGATCCTTTGAAGAGAGAATCTCGGTGCCCCGGGCGTGCTCCAGTATCTCCAGGTGGCTTCCCTCGCGGTTCTCCTCCACCAGGGCGTAGCGCCAGCGGCAGGGGTGGGTGCATTCGCCGAGGTTGGCGTCGCGCCCGGTGAAATAGCGGCTGAGGAGACAGCGCCCCGAATAGGATATGCAGAGCGCCCCGTGGACGAATGCCTCCAGCTCAGCACCGGTGCGTTTGCGGATTCCCCGTATCTCATCGATAGTTACCTCGCGCGCCAGGACGATGCGCCTTATGCCTGCGTCGTCCCAGAATTTCGCGGCGTATCCGTTCAGCGTGGACATCTGTGTGGAAAGGTGCATGT
>JAGODF010000042.1 GCA_017998375.1 Spirochaetota bacterium | reverse complement strand
CATGAAAAAATCATTCATCCTCCTCCCCGCATTCCTGCTCGCGCTCTCCGCGACCCTCCGCGCCGAGTACGTCCTCAACTTCTTCGTGGGCGATGTAACCGTCGAGGATAGCGGCCGCAAGCTCGAACCGCGCGTCGGCATGATAGTGCCGCCGAACGCGGTGATATCCACCGGGGCACGGTCCCAGGCGCACCTGTACGACCGCCAGAAGAATATCACGGTGACCATCAACCCGGAACAGCGGCTGGGAGTGACGTCGATAAAGAAATCGAGGGAAGCGAGCATTCAGCGGACCATCTTCAGCTTCTTCAGGAAAGACACGAAATCGATGAACAGGACCGTCGTCATGGCGCTGCGCGGCGCGGAAGAGGGAAAGGAGGAGATGGAGTGGGCCGACGGCGGCGATTCGGGCGGGGCGAAAGCAATTGACCGCACCATGGAGTGGGACCTCTTCGCAAAGGGGCATTATTCCAGGGTGATAGCCGGCACGCGCGGCGCGAAGGACGACGACGGCGCCTTCCTCAACGCCGCGTCCATCTACTACCTGCAGGGGCACGCGGGCGCCGACGCCGCGGAGCGGGCGCTCGAGAAGCTCGCGTCGGGGAGCGCCGGGAGCGTGATCAAAAGCGAGAGCTGCCGCATCCTCGCGGCCATCAGCTTCGAGCAGGCGCGCTATGATAGGTCATTCGACTGCATGCACAAAGCCGTGAAGAACACGCCTGACGCTGACATAGCCGAGACAAGCTACTACATCCTGGTGAAGAGCGGCATAGCGACGAACCGCGACGAGGAAGCGAAGGAGTACCTCCGCAAGATGCGGAAGCACCACCCGCGCTCGCCGCTGCTTGGGGCGCTGGGGGAGAAGTGAGATAAAAGGCTTGCATAAAATAATGAAATTGATATTATCTGATCCGGAATTAACTTGGCAATAATGGAACGGATATGATTGACAGCTCCATCATCAGCGAAGCGACAAACCGGCTAGTTAGAAAATTCAATCCCCGGCAGATCATTCTCTTCGGATCAACCGCCAGGGGCACGGCTGACAGCAAAAGCGATATCGATCTTCTCGTGATCTGCCCCCTTTCCGGCAAGCGTAGAGACCTTGTCGTTGAAATGGACCGCACGCTCGCGGGACTTGGCATCGCGCGGGACATCATCATACTCACGCCGGAGGAATTCGAGCGGGACAAACATATACCGGGCACCGTCGCAAGGCCCGCATGGAAAGAAGGGAAAGTGCTCTATGAGCATTGATTCGGAGAGGCTCAACAAGGTCCGCCGGTGGATGCAATACGCCCACGATGACCTCCGCTACGCCCGCCACGGCATGACACTGCAAAATGATCCGCCCTGCAGATTGATCGCATATCATGCCCAGCAGTGCGTCGAGAAGTGCCTCAAAGCATACCTTGTGCTGAAGAACATCGATTTCCCCTACACGCACAATATTTCACTACTCCTCGAACTATGCCAGCCCTCAGCTTCGTGGGTAAAGGAAATACAGTTTGCGGACAAGTTATCCCCTTATGCGGTCAGCACCCGCTATCCCGGAGAGGATGATGAAGTGACGAGAGATGAAGCCGAAGAGGCAATCGCCATCGCGGAAAAAGCCCGGGACACGATAAGCAAAGCACTTTCGTCCGAAGGCATATCCCTCGAGAGCTGATTCTGGTAGTCTATACAATACCGTGCATTAATTCGTTCACTCACGGCGCCACGAAGATCGACTTCGCCTCGCCCTGCGCGATAGGCATCCCCACCCCGATCTTCCATAGCATGGCGTAGTCCCCTTCCTTACCTACCACGTAGACATCCGAACCGTAGAAGAATATCTGGTTGGCCCGCGCCTCCTGCGTACCGTCGGTGAGGTTAACCGGGGAACCGTTGAGCCAGTACTTCGCGTAGTTGCCCTCGTAGCCCGCCACGTAGACGTCGGTGCCGGAGACGACGATTGAATTGGCAGCCGCACTGAGCGATCCGTCGGTGAGGGCATTTTCTGTGCCATTCAACCAGTAGGCCGCATAAGGCCCTGAAGAATATCCATTACCGGCGACATAGACATCGAAACCTGAAACACAAATTGAATTTACATAATATGCACTATCGAGGACATTGAAACTTCCGTTTTTCCAGTACCCAGAACCGATGTCATCATTATATCCAGCCATATAAACATCATCGCCGGCAACAAATATCGATGTTGCGAAACCTCGATACGAAAGCAATGAATATACACCGTTCTTCCAAAATACTGCCTCATCGCAAAACATTGATAAATTACTTGCATAACCGGCAAGGTATACATCTCCGCTTGATACAAAAATGGAATTGGCCCTACTGTAACTACTGCCTGAACTATCCAGGTATGAAATGGAATTATTAAGAGCGTAACAGGCATTCCCCTCATCCTGATTACGGTATAATATATATCCGCCGAGATGCACATCATTCCCGTATATCACAACAGACTCGAAGTATTGGCCCGCATTTAACTGATCATCCACGATCTTAATCACTCCATTCTCCCAGTACCAGCCTCCGACTATTATGATACGCAAATCCGGAAGACGGTGTATTTTTACAGAATAGTTCCGTGTCGTCGTACCGTCGCCCGCGGTCACGACGATCGGGATTGTAGTATCGCCAACCGCAAGATCAACATCCTGCGACGGACTGCCCGGAGTAACCTGCTCTCCGTTCACGGTAACGGTCGCGTCATCAAGCAGCAGCGACGGCATCAACATAATTGACGACATCTGGTACGGCACAACCATATTGTAGTCAAGGACTTCGGAATTGAAATTCTGGACGAGTTCGCCCCTCGACGGTACCAGGTTGGAAAGACCGGCGCTGGTTCCAGGTCCCGCCAGACGAGTCACATTCACCTGGTACACTTTTGCGTTAACCCCGTTAACAACGATAATTTTTACGGTAGTAACTCCGACGGCAAGCGAAACAGGGTCCGAAGACACTCCCGAGAGGGTCTTGATGCCGTTGATATACATTTCTGCCTGCTCGGAGAATGTCACAGCGGTCAGCGTTATCGATGTTACGGCATTTACGACTTCCACGGAATTATTAACACTAACCCCGCCCGCATTCTGGTTCAACACACCGGAAGAAATTGCAAGACTTGAAAGATTGGTGTTCCCGTTTTCTTCGTAAAATTCATATGAGATATTATATGTTTTTGTTGAAACCCCATCGCCAGCCGTTGCAACAATCGACAATCCAACATTTTCCCACCCCGCAAGCGGTTTGCTTATAGTCTGTGATGCATTTCCAGATGCGACCGCCTGGCCGTTGATTTTCACCGTAGCCTCGTTTCCCGACACAAACGGCGTCACGGTAAATGATTCCGTTTCCTCTGGTATATACAGTGTATATTCACAGACATCCGGTGAAAACGCCGGCTGGAGCACCCCTGTTGAGAATACCGCATTCGACATGAACGCATTGTGGCTTACTACCGAGGGTGCAAGCTTTCGCACGGTCAGCGCATAGGTTTTTTCCGCGGTACCATTCTCCGATTTCACCACCGTGGTGATGGTGTTGTTTCCCGTGACCAGCGTTATGCCTTTCGATCCGCCGGATGCGACGTCATACCCGTTCACGGTGATGGAAGCGCCGGTCCCCGCGGCGGTAGGGGAAACGGTAATTTCCGAAACGGCATCGGTCACTTCTGCATTGTACCATGTGGTGCTCGGATTGAACGCCGGCGTTATCGCCCCCGACGACAGAGCCAGACCCGCGAGATTCGCGTTGCCGCTGGGCGCCGCCAGCCGGTTTACCATCACCAGGTAAGTCTTCGACGCGGATTCGTCAGGTGCCGTCACGATGACGGCGACGGCTGTCTGCCCCACAGCGAGGCTCACCGCCGGGGAGGCATTCCCCGATGCGACAACAGAGTTGTTCACTCGGATGATTGCGTTCGCATTCGCGGCGGCGGGCGTCACGGAGATGGTCTCGACCGTGCTTGCCACCTCCACGGTATAAACTCCAGCGTTCGGATCGAAGGTCGGGGAGAGCGTTCCCTGCGAGGGTGTGAGGGACGACAGTTTCACGTTGTACTGGCTTCCACCAGCGGCATCGTTGCCGCTGCTCCCGGGGCCTCCGCATGCCGTGAGAAAAATAAACAGAGCTGCCAGGACAATCGCCGAATTTGATCTTGCGCGGATCGGAGTCATCATCCCGTGGACCTCGTGATATTCTATAATTTGCGTGATAAGACGCCATGCACATCGATCGATGAAACAAAAGATGCTGTCAGCGTTTATTGAGCAAAATGACAGGGTATACATCAATGTCAAGGCGAAAACACGTCCGGGATCCAAAGCCATTCCGTGGTCAATTCCCTCCATCACGGAAATCATGAGACCGTATCCATCATCCCTCCCGTGCCAAATAAATTGATTTACAAAACCCCGCTCCATGGGATACAATGCTTCGTCAGTCCGGCACCCGCCGCCGGCAGAACTATTGTCCCGGGCACCCGATGGCAGAAAACGGCAACAACGACAGGGAACTGAACGGCTTCCAGATCCGGAACATCCAGCTCCTCACGCACCTGCTGGCGCACGACGCGGTGACCGACGAGATCGTCGACGCCATCCACCAGACGGAGCTGGAATACTTTTCCATGCTGGACAAGTACCTCCTCCTGGAGCAGAAGGTCAACGTCGATGAGAAGACCAACCTCCTCAAGTTCAAGAAGGACTACCTCACCAACATCGTGAAGACCGCGTCGCGCATCTATCACGGCGCGGACCCGCAGATGTACCACATCGCCTTCATCCGCTTCGATATCGACAACTTCTCCGTCTTCAACAACCGCTACGGCCACGATCTGGGCGATAAGGTCCTGATAGAGATAGCCGACATCATCCGCGCCAACTCGCGCCCCACGGACTACGTGATCCGCTTCGGCGGCGAGGAATTCGACGTGATCCTTCCCGCGACCGACGCGCAGGGCGCCATCATCTACCTGGACAAGATCTTCAGGAAAATCCGGACGCTTTCCATCGACCACCAGGGGGAGTCCCTCAGCGTCACCGTGAGCGCCGGTATCACCCACACCGTATACGATCTCTCCGACACCAAGCTCGTGGTGGACCGCAAGATCGAGCGCGACTACGAGTGCATGCAGTCCTGCGCCGACGACGCGCTCTATGAGGCGAAGTACCTGGGCAAGGACCGCTACTGCCTGCACGAAAAAGAAAAGTCCTCCTGGTACCGCGAGGTCCGCGACCTCTACTGCAAGGGATGATATATCACCCTCCCCCGGCCCGGCCTTCCATGAAATTCAACGACGCACAGTTCGCGCGCGACTACGAAGAGCGCATGAGTGCCGAGGGCTATCCGGGTTCCCTGCTGGAAACCGTGGCGCGCGAGCTTGACGGCCTGGAGCGGGTCATCGACATTGGCGCGGGCACCGGGCTTTTCGCGATTCCGCTCGCGCGGGCCGGCCACCTGGTCACGGCCATCGAGCCGTCGCGTGAAATGACCGCCATCATGCAGGAAAAGATGGATGATGATGCCTCGCGGCGTATCGGAATCCACCGCTGTTCATGGGAGGAGTGGCGCGGTTGGCAGCACGACGCCGTGCTCTGCGCGCACTCGATCTACGGAATGACGGACGCGAAGCGCTCCCTGGAGAAGATGAAGGCCCTGGCCGGGAAGACGGTGCTTTTGGTCCGCGACGACGCTGCCAGCGTCACGCTGTCCGGCATCATCAAGTCGCACCTCGGTATCAATCGCTGCGCGAAGGATTTCCCCGGCAACGTGACTTCCGCCCTGGAGACGCTTGGCATTCGCTACCGCGCGGTGAAGCTTACCCAGGAGAGGATTTCCACCTTCAGCGACATATCCGCGGAAACCGCATACTACGCGCGGCACACCGGCGCGGGAGACGTGAGCCGCGGATTGATAGAGGAACTGCTGGCGCACCACGCTGTGCGCGACGGGGCGGGCTTCCGCTTCGTGAACGTCTACCGCGACACGATGTTCCTGTTCTGACGGTTTATTTCGACGGGGCGAATAGCGCGGGGATTTCCGCGCGGAGTTTTTTAAGCGCGTCCAGCATCACACGCTGGTCCACCAGGTAGTTCGCGTTTTTCCAGGACAGGACCAGCTTCCCCGATGACTGCCCGACGATGCCGTAGGCGAAAGGCGCACGCACCGACTCTCCCGTGGCGAGGTCCACGAGGGCAAGGCTCCCTTCCTCCATCGCAGCGAACACACCGGGGGCGAACTCCACGTCGACGAGTTTCGTGAAGCGGCCCAGAGCATCCACCCTTCCCGCGGCGACGGAGCGCTTCACGAGGTTCCACCCGCCCGAAGCGCCGGTGACGCAATATGCGTAATTTCCGTCGAATCCGAACTTCGCCGACGAGTTGAGCATGTCCCTGAAAAGCATCTTACCGCCGGCAAGGTCGGCCACTCCCAGGCTGTAGGTCCCGGCGTTGCCGCAGTTGACGGCGCACTTCCCCGGGCTTCGTTCGAAAACGGCACGGACCGGCATGGTGAGCTTCGGCGGCGTTGCGGCCGCGTTTATCACCCTCCTGATGCCACCACGGGAATCCATCTCGAGCAGCGAGCCTCCCTGCAGAAACAGGACGGACTCCCCCGCCACCGAAAGCCCGGATACCCGGCCCGCCCCGTTGGGAACGGCCTTCGCTTCCAGGGAACCACCAGTATCGAACAGGAGGATCTCCTTCCCGTCAGTGAAGGCGGTGCGCCCGCTTCCTGGATCCACGCTCCAGGAATTGAAACCGGGAGCGAGATCTATCGTCACGTCGACCGGCCACAGGGCGCGGATCTCCTCCTTCCCGCGCGCGTACACCAGTCCGCCCGCCGCCTCGGCGTCTTTCGGAAATTTTTTCAGCGTTGCAACCTTCAACAGCGCGTCGGCGACGGCTTCCCGGGCATTCGCCTTCCCCCCGCGAAACCTTTCCGCGGCGTTGCGAAGTTCAGATTCACCCGCCCGTCCGCAGGAAAACAGGGCGGCGCAGGCGAAGAAGCACGCGCATGTCAGGATGATGAATTTACGCATCGGGGATCACTTCTTCTGTATCTTCGTGCGCATCTTTTCCACGGTCTTTATGAGATAGGCCGAGTCGAGGAGCTCGATGAGCCGGGACGACGCCGCGGACTTCGCCTTGAGGCTGAATTTCGAGGTGGTGATGTATATCCCGCTCTTGCATTTTTCCTTGTTGATGAGCTTCTGGAACTCCAGTATCTGCCCTTCGGAAATTTCCCGGGTGGTCCTGTTGAAGTAGACGATGATGGGCGGCTCGTTGATGCGCTTGATGTTGAATCCCTTGAAGTACTGCTCGTCGCGGGAAATCGTGCTCTTCGATATGATGTTGTAGTTGAGCCCGGAGATGATCTCCACCATGAGCGGCTGCAGCTCCTCCATCGACTGGGTGAAGAGCATCTTGATGTTCTCGTTGTTCAGTATGCGCGTGTAGTCCTCCAGCTTCGTGCGCACGCTGCGGAAATTCGAGTTCTTCTTCGCGATCTGCTCCCAGTGGTACACCGCCTCGCTGATCTTGTTCAGCATCTCGTATCCCTCGGCGAGAAGGTAACGGTACGCCAGGGAATCGTCATCATCGCCCTTGAGCCTTCCCACGCCCTGCTCGAGGATCTCCACCGTCTTGTCGAACAGGGAGTTCTCGAAATATATCTCGCCCAGGTGAAACAGGCTCTTCTCGAAGTAACGGCTGTCCTTCCTCGCGTTTTCGAACATCTGGATCGCCGGCTCGAAATCCCTCTTGGCCTTGTAAATGAGGCCGAGATAGAAATGGGCCTCCACCTGGTTGGGGCTGAACTCCACGGCCTTGAGAAGGTACGTCTCGGCGCCCTCGTAATCGGCAAGGTGATAGCACGAGACGCCCAGGGGCAGAAGGCAGTCCGACAGCGTGGGATCGCCCTCGTAGGCGACCAGGAGGTACTGCTTCACATCCTGGTGTTTCCCCTGCCGGTAGAGCGCGTGGCCCACGCGGTAGTTGGCCTTCACGTCGCCGGGATTGAAGGTGAGGATTATTTTGTATTCCTCCACCTCCTTTTGCCACTGCTGGGTCTGGTTGTAGAGGTCGGCAAGCTTGTAATGGATGTCCACCTCGTTCACGAACTGGTGCACGTCCGGCAGCTGGAGGATGGCGTTAAGCTCGGAGATGGCGAGAAGGAACTGTTTCTGCTCGATGAGGATCTGCGCGCGGAGATATCGCGCCGGCACGTAGTCCTTTTTCTTTTCCAGGATAAAGCGGATGATCTCGTTCGCCCCGAGCATGTCGTTCTCGTTGAAGAGCTGCTCGGCCTTCCGCACGCGCGCGGGAATCTGGAGCCGGCGGATCATGAGAATCATCCCCATCCCCAGCAGGAATATTATGATGAAAGTCGCTACCCTGAGTATAAGTGCCATGTTCCAGGCCGGGCGCGGAGCCCCCTCCCGCAGAATTATCAGTACCATAGGGACGCGGCGGAAATACGTCAAGCAGGTTATATCAGGCCGATAAAAATTGGGTTGAAAATTGGCGAGGTTGATGACCTGAATGGACGATACGCTCCGCGGGGCGAATCACACCGGAAACAGGGAACTCGCAATGGTGCAGGTACGGGAGCTGTCAAAGTCTTTTCACGTCAGGAAAAAGGAGCTCTTCGAGAAACCGTCGACCGTCAGGGCCGTCGACGGCGTAAGCTTCTCCATCGGAAAGGGGAAGACCCTGGGCATGGTGGGTGAAAGCGGCAGCGGAAAAACCACAGCCGCCCGCTCCATCCTGCGGCTCATCGAGCCGGACAGGGGGAGCGTCGTCATCGACGGCGTCGACGTCACCGCGCTGAAGCGCGCGGAACTGCGGAAGTTCCGGAAGAACATGCAGATCGTGTTCCAGGACCCTTACGGCTCCCTCAACCCGCGCATGACCGCGGGCAAGATCATCACCGAGCCGCTGAAAATTCACACGACCGCCACGCGCTCCGAGCTGAAGGACAGGCTGGAGGAGCTCCTCTCGCTCGTGGGGCTGTCGCCGGAACAGGCCGACCGCTATCCCCACGAGTTCAGCGGCGGCCAGCGCCAGCGCATAGGCATCGCGCGCGCCATCGCCCTCAACCCCACGTTCATCATCCTCGACGAGCCGGTCTCCGCGCTCGACGTCTCCATCCAGGGACAGATACTGAACCTCCTGGAGGACCTTCAGGAGCGGCTGAACCTGACGTACCTCTTCGTGGCCCACGACCTGGCGGTGGTGGAGCACATGAGCGACCGCGTGGCGGTGATGTACCTGGGCCGCGTGGTGGAGGAGAGCGACAGGGACGGGCTCTACCGCGAACCGCTGCACCCGTATACCCGGAGCCTCATATCATCCATACCCGAATGCATACCGGAAAAGCACGGCTTCTCCGTGCTCCGGGGAGAAATTCCCTCGCCGGAAAACCCGCCGTCGGGGTGCCACTTCCACCCGCGATGCCCCCGCGCCATGGACGTCTGCCGCGGCGAGTATCCCCCGGAAAAAAACGTCGGCGACGCGAGGGTCTCGTGCTGGCTCTACTGAGAATAATTTAAGAAACCACAGAGGCACAGAGACACAGAGGAATATCGATCAGCATTTTTTGAATAAATAAATTCTCCGTGCCTCTGCGCCTCTGTGGTTAAAAACAGTTTTATTCGACAATAGGAATGCCATCCAGGAAAAAAACATTTATTAAGTTCGGCGTGATTATCGCGATGATAATGGTCGCGCTCCCGGTGCGGCCGTACACCCCCTCGGAGGATCCGGAGGCATACCTGCTGAAGTACATGAAGGCAGTGCGCGAGTACAGGCCGGCGCCCGTTCCCAGGGAACAGATGTACTCGAAGAACGACGTGATCTACTGCACGGGCACGCAGGAAGCGGCGAAGCTCAACAACAGCGCCGCCGAGATGATAAGCGTGGGAGAGTACGGCGCGGCGAAAACCCTCCTGGAGCGGGGCATGAAGCGCGCGCCCCTCTTCTTCCCGTACCTCTACAACACAGGCCTCTGCTGCATGCACCTGCGCGACACCGACCGCGCGCTGATCTACATGACCAAGGCGCGCAACCTCCTGCCGGAGTTCTCGCGCACCTACCTCCAGCTCGGCTACATCCACCAGATGCGGGCGAAGGACGACGAGGCCATCCAGCAGTTCCGCCAGGCGCTGAAGGTGAACCTCTACGAGCTGGAGTCGCTCATACTCATAGGCGACATCTACTACGGACGCAGGCAGATAATGATGGCGGAGAAGTACTACAAGGCGTCTCTCGATATGGATCCCATGTACCCCAACGGGCTCATCGGCATCGCGAAGATCCACTACTACAGGAAGGAATACGCCGGGGCCATCATCACCCTGAAGGGGGTGGGGCTGGAGGGTGACTACGACAAATCGCTGCACTACTACTGGGCCGAAAGCGCGTACAAGCTCCAGGACTACGCCACCGCCTACGACCACTACGGCACGCTCATGTCCTTCAAGAACGACAGGTTCTTCATCACCCACGCGCGCAGCCTCATACAGCACAAGCTGAACCTCACGGCAAAGTTCGTGGGCAAGTGACTCAGGAAAGCCGCCTGAACAGGGAGCCGATATAGTCCGCGGCGGGAAGGGAGTCGGGTTTTCCCACACCGGTCTTTGATTCCACCAGGGCGACCAGCTCACGCTCGACGCGCTCCCTCGCCGGCGCCGCCAGGTGCTTTCTCGATCGGAGATACGTCTCCAGTATCCGCCGGAGCTCCTCGGACACCAGTCCGTCCAGTCCCTCGACTCCGTCGAAGATCCCCGACGCCGCGGAGATGTCCGGCATCTCCGTTCCCCTTTCGCGGATGACGACGGTCCCCGCGACATAGTCGCCTATGCGCTTGCGCCTGGAGTTGAGCGACATGGTGACCAGCCCGGCAAGGTACCCCAGGGGAAGCATGTCCACGATGCGGAAGACGTTGCGCAACACCACGGCGGTGAATCCCATGAGGGTGCCGTCGTCGTTGACCGCGCGGAGGCGCATGATTTTTTTTCCCGGGGTCTGGCCCTTCCAGAACTGCTCGAAGATGAGGTTGTAGAAGAGAAGCAGGACGATGAAGAAGATGACGACCCCCGCCATCAGGAGCGGCGGGGGATTCTCGATATTGAAGACCTTCGCGATAACCAGGTTGCCCAGGAGCAGGAAGATCATGACGAAGTACATCACCATGAACGCGACGCCCTTGATGAGCATGTCGACAATGAAGGCCGCGCAGCGGAGCGGCACCGACGCCACTTCGTACGCGACCTTCACCTTCTCCGAAGTCTGGTAGTGGAAAACGCCGTCCGACATCCCGCGCCGGACGCCCGTTACTTTGTGCCGGTCAGGGCCTTGAGAGCGCTCTCACCCAGCGCGGGATCGAGCTCGGCGGCCTTCTTCATGTCGCTTGCGGCGCCATCGCGGTTGCCGTTCTTCAGGTGCACGAGCCCCCGGTTGTAGTAGGCGCCGGCGAGCTTGGCGTTCATGGTGATGGCGGCGTTGAAATCATCCATGGCCTTGGCCATGTCGCCCTGGGCGTAGTACGCGGCGCCCCTGCTCGAAAGCGCCTTCGCGAAGGAGGCCTTCTTCTGGAGGGCGGTGGAGAAATCGGCCACCGCCTTGTCGAACTCGCGCAGGCGGAAGAGCGAGAGCCCCTTGTTGTAATAGGCCTTGGCGTAATTCGCGTCAGCTTTCGTAGAGGAGATGAAATCGGACTCGGCGCCGTCATAGTTCCGCATGCGGTACTTCACGATCCCGCGGTGGTTGTACGAATTGCGGAGGTCATAATTGAGCTCGATGGCGCGGCTGTAGTCGTTCAGCGCGGTGCTCCAGTCCTTCTTCACCGCGTAGCTGATACCCCGGTTGAAAAAAGCCTTCCCGAAGGAGGGGTTGATCTCTATTGCCTTGGTGTAATCGGCCATCGACTTGTCCTTCTCGCCGATCATGAAATAGGCGACGCCGCGGTTGTTGTACGCTTCGTCGAATCTCGGATTGATGCTGATCGCCTTGTTGTAATCCGCGATGGCGTCGTTATACAGGCCCTTCTTCGCCTTCTCCAGTCCGTTGTTGTAATAGGTCTCTGCGTCCTGGGCGAAACCGGCGCCCGCGAGCAGCGCGGCGGCCATGCTCAGCGTGATTAATACTGCGAGTTTCTTCTTCATGATGGCAATCTCCTGTACATGGTGTCCCGGCGCGGGCGCGCCGAGGGAATGTGCTGATACTGCAACAGGCGCCCGGGATAATCAAGTAAAAAATGAAAAAGCCCCCGAAAGGGGGCTCACATGATCTTGCCGCCCACGTCGTCTATCTCGATGTCCTCGAGAACCTCGCGGAGCGTCTCCTTGTCCATCTTCCCCGCGAGGTTGCCCGGCCCCATGGCGAGGGCGAAGACCTTCCTGCTCACGAAGATGGGCGCGCCGGTCCGCAGGGCGACGGCGATGGCGTCGCTGGGCCTGCAGTCCACGTCCAGCGCCGTGCCGCCCGACTCCAGGTTCAGGGAAGCGAAGTAGATGTTGTTGCGGAGGTCGTGGATGGAGATCGATTTCAGCTCGTGCCGGAACTCTTTCAACAGCTGGACGATAAGATCGTGGGTGAGGGGGCGCACCGGCTTCTTCCCCTCGAGCTCTATGGCGATCATGCTCGCCTCCAGGGGGGCGATGACGATGGGAAGGATATCGTCGCCGTGCAGGTCCTTGAGGAGCACCACCGGGGCGCCGGTGTCCTTGTCGAGGAAGATGTTCACCACTTTGCATTCGGTACGGGTCATGTTGTTGCCGCGCAACGCCTTGATAATAAATATACCCCGGGTTGAATATAAATCAAATTTTTATTTGCCGCCAAGCTCTTTCTCCAGGGAGCCCAGGAAGCCCGCCAGGGCTTCCCCGCCCTCCGCCAAAAGTTCGATGATCCTCGTCCCGATGATGAACCCGTCGGCGCTGCCCAGTGCCGCCCGCGCGGTGGCGCCGTCGCGGATACCGAAGCCCAGCACCACTGGCACCGGGCTGTGCGTGCGCGCCAGGGCGATCTTCCTCCGCGTCTCCGCGTCCAGGCTGAGGGCGCTTCCCGTGATGCCGCGAATCGACACGAAATAGAGGAATCCCTCCGCCTCGGCGGATATCTCCCGCACCTGCTCCGGGGTGCTCTCGGGCGTGACGAAATGCACGTACTCCAGACCCGCGCGGCGGAAAGGCTCCTTGAAGCGCGCGCTCTCCACGAAGGGCACGTCGGGCAATATCGCCCCGTCCACACCGGCCATTTTCGCGGCGCGGGCGAACTTCCCTATCCCCCTGCCGAAGACCGGGTTGGCGTAGGTCATGAGGTAGATCTTTTTATCCGCGCCGGCCCTGCGCCGTATCTCCGACACGCGCTCCAGGATGCCCGCGAGCGTGCATCCTTTTTCGAGCACCGACTCCGCGGCGCGCGCGATGGCGGGACCGTCGGCGACGGGGTCGGTGAAGGGAACGCCCACCTCGAGGAAATCGAAGCTCTCGAGGCCCAGGAGCGCCGCCTCGACGAACTTTTCCGGGTCGGGATAATCGCCCACGATGTAGAGGCCGTTGTATCCGTTCATATCGCCACTTCCCGCATGATGATGTTCATGTCCTTGTCGCCGCGTCCGGAGAGGTTGATAAGGACTCGCGCCCCGCGGAACCTCTTGCGGTGTTTCATTACAAACCCCAGCGCGTGGCTGCTCTCCAGCGCGGGAAGGATCCCCTCGTGGCGCGTGAGGGCCAGGCACGCGTCGAGCGCGTCCCTGTCGCCGCACTCCGCGTATTCGGCGATACCGTTGTCTTTGAAATTGCAGTGCTCCGGGCCCACAGCGGGATAGTCGAGCCCCGCGGAGACCGAGTGCACCGGGAGGACCTGGCACTCGCCGTCTTGCAGGAGGCGGGTGATACAGCCGTGAAGAATGCCCCGCTTCCCCCTGAGGAGTTTCGCGCTGTGATCGCCGGGCTTCGGCCCCCTGCCGCCCGCCTCGACGCCGACGAGCTTCGCCTTCGACTTTCCGGCGAATCCCGCGAAGATGCCCGCCGCGTTGCTGCCGCCGCCCACGCAGGCCACCACGTACGCGGGATCGGCGCCGTACTGCCTTTTCATCTGGGCGCGCGCCTCCTCGCCGATCACCGACTGGAAATCGCGCACCATCACCGGGAACGGATGCGGCCCCACCACCGAGCCCAGGAGATAGTGCGTGGTGCGGACGTTCCTCACCCAGTCCTTCATCGCCTCGTTGATGGCATCCTTCAGGGTCCGGCTTCCCGTCTCTACCGGAATCACCTCGGCGCCCAGAAGCCTCATCCTCTGGACGTTAGGCGCCTGGCGCTCCATGTCCACGCTCCCCATGTAGACGCAGCACTTCATTCCCATGAGCGCCGCCACGGTTGCCGACGCCACGCCGTGCTGGCCGGCCCCTGTCTCCGCGATCACGCGCTTCTTGCCCATGTAGCGCGCCAGGAGCGCCTGTCCCAGCGTGTTGTTGAGCTTGTGCGCGCCCGTATGAAGCAAGTCCTCGCGCTTGAGGAAGATCTCCACGCCGGTGACGCGCGATATGTTTTTCGCGTGATACAGCGGCGTAGGCCTCCCGGCGTAATTCCGCAGAAGCGCGGCGAGCTCCGCGCGCGATCCGCGGTCCTTCCTGAATTTCGCGTACGCGTCCTCAAGCTCCGCGAGCGCGTTGATGAGCGTTTCCGGCACGAACTTCCCCCCGTACGCGCCGAAATATCCCGATCCGTCAGGCATTCCCTTCATGGCGGAGCGCCTCCTGTAAATTTTTCATGAATGTGCGCATCTTCTCCATCGACTTCACTCCCGGCGCTTCCTCTATGCCCGACGACACGTCGACGCCGAAGGGCCGCACGTTCCGCGCGAGATAGACCACGTTGTTCTCGTTGATGCCGCCCGCGACGATGCTCCTGCCGATGTGCGGAAAACCGGAGAGAATCTCCCAGTTGAAGGCGACGCCCGTTCCGCCGAACGCGTTTTCGGAATACGCGTCCAGGAGAAACAGTTCATCATCCACCGGAGCGCCCATCGCGTCAAGATCATCCCTGGTCCGTATCCTCCCCGCCCACACGATTTTCCTGAAGCCGCTCAGTTCTTTCCGGTGCTTCCCGGAATAGACCTGCAGCCTGTCGAGCCCCGCGATCTCCGCGGTCCGCCTGATATCGTCCGCTTCAGCGTCGACGAACACGCCCACGCGCTCTATTCCGCTTCCGTCCAGGAGCTTCCCCAGCAGCGCCGCCCGCTCCGGCGTCACGCAGCGCTTCGACGCCGGATGGAAGACGAAACCGACTGCGCTCACCCCGAGGTCCGCGGCTGCTTCGACGTCCCGCTCCCTGGAGAAACCGCAAAATTTAACAAACATTGGCCATCTCCCGCAGCAGCTTTTCCGGGGCAGGCGACTTCATGAGCGAGGTGCCCACCAGGAAAAAGCGCGCGCCGGTTTTCCCGCGCACTTCGGCGATATCCGCCGCACCATTGATGCCGCTCGCCCACACGCCGGTGACGCCCGCGGGGAGCTTCGCGAAGGCGCGTGCCGCCGTCTCCTCCTCGATGGCCAGGGATTCCAGGTTGCGCGCGTTCACCAGCACGCACCGGGGACCGGCGCCGAGGACCGCCGGAAGCTCCTCCTCCGAGTGCACCTCCACCAGCGGCGTCATCGCGAGGCGGAGCGCCCTTTCATGGAGAGCGCGAAGCCGCTCCGGGGACAGCACCCTGGCGATGAGAAGCACCATGTCGGCACCCAGACACTCCGCCAGGTCGATCTGCTCCTCAAAGAAGATAAACTCCTTGCAGAGGAGCGGCAGGTCCGTGGAATCAGCCACGCTCCAGAGGTCCGCCCAGGAGCCGCCGAAAAAATTACCGTCGGTGAGCACGCTCAGGGCACGGGCCCCGCCTCGCTCGTAGAGCGCGGCCTGCCCGGCGGGCGGAGCGCCGCTGATTTGCCCCCATGAGGGCGACGCCTTCTTTATCTCGGCGATGACTCCCGACGCGAGCCCGTCGGGCGGGAAGGCATGGCGCGCCCTCTTCCGCTCGATGCACCTGCCCAGGAGCGCGTGCACTTCCGGAAGCTCGCGTTCTTTTATCGCCCTCATGGCGTGAAGATCGAAGCCTTTCGGCATGTCACGCTTCTCCCCGGAGCTCCCTCACCTTGCGGAGCGCCGCCCCGCCGTGCACCGTCTCGAGCGCCTCGGCGTAATATCGGCCGATATCGCCCTTCTTGGCCATGCGCATGCCGAGGGCCGTGTTGAGTGCGATAAATTTCCCGAGCGCCGTGGGTGCGGGCGATGATATCGTCTCAATGAAAAGCTCCGCGTTCTCGGCGGAGGTCCTGTCGCGCGGCAGGGACGCGGCCTCGCCGGGGGTGATATACTCGCCCGGCTCGATGGTGAACCTGCTCACGCCGTGCCCCTCAATCTCGCACACCGTCGTAGCCGCCGACGGCGATACCTCGTCCATCCCGTCGCTCGACGAGTAGACCAGCGCGCGCTCGTACCCAAGTTCCGACACCACGCTGGCATACTTCTCGAGGATGCCGGGGCTGAACACGCCTATCATCTGCTTCCCCGGGAACGCCGGGTTGGTGATGGGGCCCAGGTAGTTGAAGATGGTGCGCATCCCCAGCGCCTTCCTCACTGGCGCCGCGTACTTCATGGCGGGGTGATAGTTAGGCGCGAACATGAATACGAAGCCGTGCTTCGCGTAATAGTCCCTCGCCGCACCGCCGGTGAGGCCGATGGGAACGCCCAGCGACTCCAGGAAGTCGGCGGAGCCGCTCCGGCTCGTGACGGACCGGTTGCCGTGCTTGGTGACAGGAACGCCCGCGGCGCTCATAACGATGGCGGCGGCGGACGACACGTTGAACGACGAGGAATGGTCGCCGCCGGTGCCGCAGGTGTCCACGTGGCCGTTCGCGCTGATCTCCAGGCGGGAAACGACCTTCCGCATGGAGCGCGCGGCCCCGGCTATTTCCGCGGGGGACTCGCCCCGCACCTTCATGGCCGTGAGAACGGAGGCGAGCTCTATCTCCGACACCCCGCCCCCGAATATCGCGTCGAACAGCTCCTCCGCGTTTTCCGCGTTGAGTGTTTCACCTTCGCCTATCGCCCTGATTTTATCCTTTATAGTGCTCATACGCACCTCCGATGAAATTTTTCACTATCGTCCTGCCGTGCTCCGTGAGGTACGACTCGGGGTGGAACTGGACACCCCACATGTAGTGTTCCGAGTGCTTCACCGCCATGATCTCCCCGTCCGACGACACCGCCTTTATTTCGAAGCAGGCCGGCAGGGACTCCCGCTCCGCGGACAGCGAATGGTAACGCACGGCGTTGAACCTCTCCGGCACCCCAGAGAAAAGATCGCCGCCGGAGTGGGTCACCTCGTCCACCTTCCCGTGCATGATGCGCCGCGCGCTTTTCACGACGCCGCCGTAGCGGTAGACCATGGCCTGCATGCCCAGGCAGACGCCGAGCATCGGCCGGTCGCCGTGGCGGGATATGACGTCGGGCGTTATGCCGGAGTTGTCCGGCGTCGAGGGGCCGGGGGAAAGGATGATACCGGCGTATCGCGACACGTCAATATCATCCAGCCGCGCAGTATTCCGCACGACGTCGACCCGCTCCCCCTCGTCCTCGAAATACTGGACGATGTTGTAGGTGAACGAATCGTAGTTATCGACCATCAGGAACATTCGCAGCCTCCTTTTCCTTTTTCGCGTACTTCAAGCTTTCCGTGAGGGCCCCGAGCTTATTCAATATTTCCGCGTGTTCCTTCTCGGGAACGCTGTCGTAGACGATGCCGGCCCCCGCCTGGAGATAGCTCTCTTTCGGCGAGAAGACGGCTGTGCGTATGGTGATGCAGGTGTCGAGAAAGCCGTTGTAGCCCGCGTAGCCGACCGCGCCGGCGTAAATGCCGCGCGGTCGGCTACGCGGGCTACAACGGCTTTCTCGACACCTGCATCACCATACGCACAGCCGTCTTC